>PWFL01000032.1 GCA_003553825.1 Candidatus Iainarchaeum sp. | reverse complement strand
TCCGTTTAATCAGGTTTTTACAGCTCTATGTCTCGTCCTGAAGTTTTAGGTCCCTCGAACTTCCTGTCAAGGTCTCTTTGTATGGATCTACAATCACTTATAATTGTTTCCAGATGCTGTGCTAATCTATCTTTTTCTTTATCTATTTCTTTTCCTTGCTTGAATGGCTTTATTGCCTCTTTGAACATATGGTAGTCTATTGTAGCGTACGGGTAATCGTCCAGGCTTTCAGTCACATCTTTCAGCACTTCTTCTAGGAATTTGTTCATCGCTATTTTCACTTCTTTTTTTATCATTTTTCCTTCTGAAAGATTATTCTTCATCAATCTTACTATGGTTGCGTTTGGAAGTGGAAGTTCTTCCGTTTCGGTTTCCTTTTATTCTTCTTTCTTTTCCTCGATTTCCTCTGCATCTTTGTCAGTCATATTCTCACCATTTTGATAAGGAACTCCTTAAATAAAAAGCTATTCACTGAAATACAGTAGAAAAGATTTGAATCGAAGTAAATTATTTGAAGTTGGGTAAAAATTGAATTTTAGTTGAATTCGGTAAGTCCCTTTTGTTTTTTCCTCAGTCCTTTTATGGAAGCGCTGTCAAAGTCCTCTATTTCGAAGTCGAGCACACTGTACTCCAAACCTTCTTTCTCCAAGTGATTTTTAGCTTTATCAGTGATTCCAGGGGCACAGAGTATGCCTCTTGTTTTCTTGTTTTTTGATTTTTTCACTTGGTCCGTGTATCTTTTTAGTTGAGTTACTGCTTTTAATCCTGCTTTATTCCTTTTTACTTCTATCACTACGTAGTTGCCTTCTTTATCTTCAGCGAATATATCTATATCACCTTGTGGTAGTGGGCACTCCTTGTTTTTTGCTTTTAAATCCTCCTCTATAACGGATAGGTCATCCATTAGCATGTCGGCTAGTTCTCTTTCAGTTCCGTACACGTCTATCTGTTCATCGTCCTTTAATTCGAGGTTTTGCACCCAGTGTACTTCAGGCATCGTTACTTTTATGAGTTCTCTTGGTTCTCTTCTTCGAGCTTTTAGAACCAGTCGTTTGTTCTCTTCATTTTCCACTTTTACTGACACTCTAGTTCCTGGGGGTTGATAATTCACAGGTTTGAAACCTGTATTCTGGTGTACTAAAAAAGTACCGTCTCTTTTTATAAGGATCAGTCTCTCTCCTTCCCCAATTTTTGAACCGGCTCTGCCTTTGTACTTTATCGCGCATGGTCCCGCGATTAGAACCAGTTTTTTCCGTAGTCCTCTCTGTATCTCTATTTGGGCTTCTCTAAGATCCATTTTTGAACCTTTTTTCTTCTTGAATTAAGAATCAATGAATGTAGCTCATTTCCGCGCTTTCCTGTTGGTAGAATTTATCTGCTTCCTCCGTGGATATCAGAATCCCTATCACTAATCCAGCTTCAAAAGCCATTCTACCAAGTTCTAATGAAGTGAATAAGTCTTTTGCTACTTCTTGATAGTCTTCTGGTAGGTTATCTATTACATCTCCTTCGTACTTCATTTGTTCTCTTCCCATTGCTCTTTGAACTATGTCTACTTCATGTGGTTGTATTGCCTTGTCTCCTACTTCGAAGCCTTTTTTCATGTGTATACCTACGAATCGTCTTACATCTTTTTCTATATTTTCATGGTAGTGTCCGTCCTTTTTCAGTTCGTTCATCAGTGCTTTTGTTTGTGATAGTAGTTGATTGAATACCTGCATTACTTTTTCTTGGTTTTGCGGCTTCACGCATTGTTTCAATGTTTTCTCTATTATTTCTTTTGTCTGTTCGTCCACTAGTTCGGGGAGTTCAACTACGAATTCAGTGTCTTTTCCCTTTATTTTGTATTCTGGCACTTTCATCACCACTATTATTGATTGATTCGAATTGTTTATAGTGAAGGATTCTTTATATAAATGTTTTATCAAGCATGGTGAAAATATTTAAACTGAATTTTTAAAGATACTAAAGTCCGAGTTTATCATTTATATCATTTAGCGCATTAAGAGAGATTTCTATGAATTCTTCCTTATTCAATCCTAGTTTTTCACAGTAAGTTATTTTATCTCTATCCACGTTTTTAGCAAATGAAGAATCATCGAACTTCTTTAAAACTGATTTTGTTCTAACTTCTTCTAACTTGCTGTTGGGCATTACTAGAGCAGTGGCTATTATCAATCCTGATATTCCGTCCGCTGCTATAAGTGCGTTAGCTAGATCCGAGTCCGGTTCTGTTTCCGTGTATTCATAGTTGTGTGCTTTTATAGCTTTTAATGATTCTTCAGGTAATTTTCCCTCTAGCATTTGAGCGGATCTTAGCGCGTGTTCTTCGTGCTTATCTTTTGTTTGTTCGTAGTCCACGTCGTGCAGTAACCCTACTTTGCACCATTTTTCAGGATCTTTACCCAGTTCTTTTGCCAGTTCTTTCATTATGGCTCCTACTGCGTGCATGTGTTTCTTGAGGTTTTCCGTAGCAACTTCTCTATTGATCATTTGCACCGCGTCTTCTCGAGATATGCTCCGACTCATCTTATCACTGATTGTTTATTTACTGTTGGGTAATATAAACCCTGGAGTTTATAAAGAAAGTTAACCTAATTACTCTTAAAACAGGATTGATTTAAATGGCGTACGACTTTGACTTTGACTTGACAAAGGTATCCAGATCATTCTTCCAGAAATTAGCAGCGTTGCTAGATGATAAAGAGATTCATAGAAAGATGGGAGACCTAGCTGAAGATATTTCCGAGAAATTCAGGCTCGAAGAAGTTACAGGGATACCTGTTTCAAATACAGCTAAAGTTGTCAATGACTTGATCGATATCCACGTTAGGAATCTTGCTCAAAAAGAATCATTCGAAGAAACGGAGAACAGAGCATTATTCCTACCTCACTGCGCTAGGAAACACATGGATGATAAGTGCCAAGCTGATTTCAACAAGGAACTATCAAGCTATTCATGTAAAAAATGCTCTTCGGACTGCCTTGTAAACAGAGCCACGGAAATAGCGGAAGAGGAAGGCTACGATGTCTACGTACTACCAGGCGGATCCTGCATACCAAGGATAATCCAGAAAAAGGACTACGAAGGAATAGTTGGAGTAGCTTGTCCGAACGAAATCGAGATGGGTGAAGACTACCTGGATGAATCGGGTATACCTCACCAAGCCGTTCCTTTATTAAAAAACGGTTGTTCTGGAACCAAGTTCAACCTGGATACTTTTAAAGAAGTTATAGAATCTTCGGATTCGGATAAAGAGAAATCCAATTACTACCTTCCTGGCTCCACTACAGCAGAATCTTAAGATCTAAAAATCAATTGTATTACTTATGAAAGAGGATATAAATATATGAAAGAAGGAGTAATCATCCGTGTAAAAATTGAAACTGGAAAGCAAAAGAATCAAATAAAAACTAAAGAAGGAAATTACTTGGAAGTAGAACTAAAGCCAGAATCTATGCAAGAAGCTAATCTTGAGTTGTTGAATCTCTTTTCAAATCTACTGGACGTAGATAAAAATAAAATCAGGATTAGAAGAGGTAGAGATTCGGAGACCAAGGAACTGTATCTCAATATGAAAGCAGCAGAGGTTGAAAGCAGGATAGATGAGTTTTAGTTTTCTATAGAAAATTTTCAGATGTAGACCTACCCCTAGTTAATTTGGTAAAAATAAAAAAACAGAAAGGGGTTTGCGGTTTTTATCGACGCAACCGATTTTAATAGGTTTAAAGTTGTCTGGATGATAGTCGGATGTCTTCTGCAGTGATTGTCTTTCTGCCTGCGTGTCTTGCTAGTCTTAGAGCTTGTGTGGATACTTCAGTTCCGACATCTTCTAGTATTTCTGCAAGTTCTCTTGCAGCTTCTCCAGATACTCTGTCAGCTCCTGCTTTTCTAATTACTCTGTCAACAGGTGCAATTGGTAATTCTCTTGCCATGTAGTCCACCTCCTAGAAAAGTAAAGGGTATTATACTTTATAAACCTTTTGTTTTTTCAGCCCTTTAGAGAGGCTTTAACGGGTTTTCAGGACACTTTCCCCGTAACTACTGGTTTTTTGAAGAGATACTTATTTTCTACCATTATATAGATAAGTATTTATTAAATAATTTTTACAATGTTCTTTCGGTTGACTTTAGGAGGGTACTGTATTTGGATTTGTTTAAGTGAAGGGCACTGGGCTAGATAGGAGATTTTTTATGATTAATTGGTTCCATTTTTTCATTTAGGAGTTTATTCACTTGCGAGTATCTTTTTTTTAGTATATTTTTATCTTGCCTCTAGATAGGTCATCGCAGAAGCTCTTGATATCTTCTAGTTGTTTGTTGAGCTCTTCTTCCACTGGTTCTTGGATTTCTTCTATTTTGGTGTTTTCTCCGGTTCTGACTTGAGCGGAAGCTATTAGTGGTTGGTCTATTGGTTTTCCTATTTGGCTTAAGAGCCATACGTATACTTCCTCAACTCCATTCACGTTGTTGTATGTGTCTTTAGCTATCTTATCTGTTAGTACATTATATATTTTTCCAACGTGCGAGTAGGAGTTTTTTCCCGCTGCTGCTTCGCTTACGTGTGGCCTGTTTAGAGGTATTATACCGTTTACTAGGTTTCCTCTTCCTACTTCTCCCGAGTCCCCTGATTCAGCTGATGTGCCTGTTACTGTGAGGTATATTCCTTTTTTTCCTCTTTCTCTTTCGTCAAGCGTGTTTAGATATATTTCCAGGTTTTCCTCAGTTACTTGGTCGTGTATTTTTTCTTTTATTGTGTTTAGTGCTTTTTCTTTTTTTCTGAAGTAGTCTGGAGTGCTTTTTATATGTTTATCCACGAATGCCATTGCTATGGTTATTTTTTTGGTGTTATTCGTTCTTACTCCCATTACTTTAACATCTTCTCCTGTGTATGGATGTTTTTTCTTATATTCTTTTGAGTTTAGTATCTCTTCTGTTTTCTTGACTGTTTTTTCAAGCGGTGTAAATGGTGCGTACCCTACTGCTGCTGAAGTATCGTTTGCTGGGGGTACTCTTCCTTTTCTGCTGAATATGTCGGATAGATTTTCTGCTGCTGGTTTTATCTCGGAGCTGTAGGTCACGTTTCCTGGTTTAAGGTTTTTTAGATTGTCTTTGAACCATTCTTTTGCAGTTTCTATGGCTATTCTGTCCACGTTTATTTCTTCTCCATGGTATTCATAAGTGGCTCTGTCTCCGAATATTAGTTTTGGTTTTTTGTTTATTTTTCCTCCGTTGAATTCGGGTGTGGTGCTTCCTGCAGCTATCATTCCTTTATCTACATTGTGATGTAAGATTTTATCGAATTTCTTCCTGTATTCTTTTGTTAGTCCCAGGGATATTTGCTCCATTATTGAATCGCAGATGGTGTCGGGGTGTCCTATTCCCTTTCTCTCCACTACTTCGGTTTTTCTCTCTTGTATTGGTCTGCTCTTTTTTTCTTCAACTTCGATGTTTCTCATGTTTGATCCTTCTCCTTTTTTTGTTCGTGTTTTTTCCTTGAATTTATTAGAAGGTTGGTTCTTTTGAAGGTTTTGTTGTTTTCGGGGCAACAGCATTTAGTTTATTAATTTTATTTGGGTTGAGTTTCTATCTTCTTAATTCTGTATTTGCCTCTGTTTGGTGTTTCCATTTGTTTTTCCGCTTCTTTTATAACTATTTTTCCGGTGAATAGGGGCGCGTTCAGTACTGTGGTTTCGTATTCTCCTCCTTCTCCTGTTATGTGTACTCCGTGTTCTTTTTGTTTTTGCTTTAGTTCTTTTAGAGCTTCCCGGTCTATTTTTCTACCTAGCCATGATTTATCCAGGCCACCCGCAGCTATCTGTGTTATGATCAGTTCAAATCCTTGTTCTATTTGTTTTTTCAGTATTTTCTCGGGATCTTTTCTCCATAGAGGGTGAAAGGTTTTCAGATCCAGATCTTGACCTATTTTATCGAGCCTTTCTTTCTGGTATTCCGATTCTATTGCTCCGGATATGAATCCTTCTATTTTTTCTTTTTGTTTGAGTTTTTTCAAGGTTTTTTTGAGTGGTTTTAGTTCTTTTTCTTTTTTTCCTTTTGTTTTTATTGATTTGTACGGTATGTTCATTAATTTTGACTGTGTTTCAGGGATGTTTAGTTCTGGGTAGTGGTACATCCAGGATTCTGGGTTCTCTGGCTTCATTATGATGGTTTTTTCTATATCCCATGCTCTGGATTTGGCGATGTGTATCGCGTTCACCGAGTCCTTTCCTCCTGATAGTAGTGCGGCTAACTTCATCTGATCACTTTTTTAGTTTTAGCTTTAAGCCCTATATTTTCTTGGTTGTCAGAAAATGAATCTTAATGGATGGATGATTGCTAGTAGTAGAATGATTATTGCTACACCTAGTGCCACGTTCATCAGGGTTCTTGTGTCCATTTTCCCTATCCTTTCTACTATTGATGGTGTTTCTTTTTCAACTTCTATGTGTGTTTCGAATGTGGTGGTGTTGGATACGTGTGCTGATTTTTGTGCTTCTATCTCGATTTCGTATGTTCCGGTTGTGTCCGGGTAGTAGCTTGATTGGTATGTTCCTGTTTCTGGATCCTGTTTCATTATTGTTCGTGATGTTTTTTCCTCGGGTGATGTGATTGTTGCTTCGACCAAGGCATTATTCGCGGTTAATTCGTTTTGATCAGTTACATTGGCTTTGAGGTTAATTGAATTTCCCTCTTTCACTTCGAGGTCCTGACCTGGTGTTGGTTTTGTTGGAGTTACTTGTAAATGGTTCTCTGTTACTCGGAAGTTGGTGGTGTGGATCGCTGTTTCTTCATCACGCGTTGCTTTGACTGTGAGGGGGTGTCTTCCTTTATCTAAAATACCTAGGTTAGCCTGCCATTCTCCCATTCTATCTGATTCATGCATCTCTCCCTCTCTATCACCTAAAATATAGGTGACATTAGCGTCTCTCACATATTCTTCTTGTTTTATAGTGGTTGCTATTACTCTTATTTCGCTTTTTGCAGCGTAGTTAGTAGGTGTTGGTGATATTATATTAGCTTTTAACTGTCTTTCTTCTGGTATATCTTCCGGTCTTCCCACGTTGAGTAGGATAGAGTGTTTTAGTTCTTGCCAGTATGCTTCTATTGTGTATTCTCCCGGTTCACTGAATTTGTGGCTGGTTACATAGAGCCGATCTCTTTGTTGTATGGTATCGTTGACTATTACTTCGTCGTATCTTTTTATGTTGTAGTTGACTTCTTGTCCTCCTATTGGCCTTCCGTCCTCTCCAACCAGGTTCACCATTATGTATCTGGTTTCGTTTATGTCGAGCCTGGCTCCGGGTTCTGGATGGATTACTCTGAGTTTTCTGATTCTCTCAACTTCGTCAGCTTCGGTTTCGTTCAATACATTGATTTCTCTTTGTTTTTGAATCTCCCAGTGGCTGTCTTGATCTTTGAACGTGATTGTGAGTGTTTTTTCTCCGGTTTCGGTTGGTGTTATTTCTCCTCTGTAGGTTCCCAGGTCTTTTCTCTGTAACTGTGTTTCTTCTCCGTTTATCTCCGCGGTGAATTCTCCTTCTATGAATCTATTTCTTTTTATTGCTCCTGCTTCTATTGTTATGGGTGAATCCACTGGTTTCTGTGCATCTTCTTCTGGAGAATATATCCTTATTTGAGGTTCCAATCCTTTTACCGTGACCTGCGCTATTTCAGTTCTATTGGCGGCTGGGTATTCGTCCGTTTCAGGGAATTTACCTGTGAATTCAATCTCGTGTTCTCCTTTCCCGGTGTAGATCTGCCCTGTGTACCTGCAGTAGGTTTTGTCTTCAGGCGCCTCTAGAGTGTACGTTCGATCTCGAAACTCAGCCTCTACTTCTACGTCTCTGCAGGCTGAGACACCATTTTCGTACCTTGCAGCATGTGCTTCCAGGTAGGTGTATCCTTCGCCAACATCTTTTGCTTCTGTTGAGAAGATTATTCCTTCTTCTGGTTTTTCTACTTCCACTGTTCTTTGAACACTGTTGGTTTCTCCTTCACTATCCGTTACTATGAGTTTCACTGGATTTTCTCCCAGTTCATAAAAGGTGTGGTTGGTTATCTCTGTATCTGCATCCGGTGATACGTGGTCTTCGAAGTACCATTCGTATTCCTGTATGGTTCTTTCTCCTTCGGCCGTAGAGGGAGTGGCGTTGAATTCAACGGTTAGCGGAGCATTTCCTTTTCGTGGCTCCATTGTGAAGAAAGCAGTGGGGGATGCTATTCCAGAATTTGAAAGTATTAATAGAGCTACTAAAGTTACGAGGAGAGATAGATTTAACCTTTTTGTCTTGAGGTTCATAGTTTATTTATTAGTTCTGTTAAATATAAATTCTTTGGACTATTAGTTATTTTAATTTTCTCCGACTAAAAGTTTTTATAAATCATCTGTGTTAGAAGTAAATAAGATAGTTAAGCTTGGAAAGGATGAGATAAAAGATGTATCAAACCAAAAAATTGTCCTTGATCCTGGTTCTATTAGTACTGGTAATCGGAACGGGTTTATCAGTAACCGAGGTAGAGGACTGGAATGACTTGAATGATGTTAGAGAGGATCTTAGTAGTTCTTATGAATTAATTAATAATTTGGATAGTAATACACCTGGCTATGATACTTATGTAGATACTGATCAAGGATGGAGCCCAATAGGGAGCACTGATGACGGTTTTAGCGGGATATTCTACGGAGAAGGCCATGAAATAAGGGATTTATACATCAATAGATCGGATGAAAATGCTGTAGGATTATTCGCTTCTTTGGATCCAGGAGCTGAGATTCAGAGAATAGGAATCGTTGACGCAGAGATTATTGGAAATAATTCCGTGGGAACGCTTCTTGGGAGAAATCTTCACGGTGACAAAGTAAGGTTTTCTTATGCTACTGGTGAAATAACGGGAGAGGAAGAGGTCGGTGGATTAGTTGGTAGAGGTGATCCAGGAGCGGATCTAGAGAACTGCTACACGAGAGTCACTGTGCATGGAGATAAGTATGTGGGAGGACTCGTAGGATACCGTGCTATGGGTAGTAGAGTAACTAAGACTTATTCTACGGGAGAGGTAAATGGTAATGATCATGTAGGAGGATTAATAGGAGATAAGGAAGGAGGAACATCTATTTCTAATTCATTTTGGGATGTTGATACGTCAGGGATAGATCAGAGTGATGGAGGAACTGGTAAAAGCACTCTTGAGATGAATGATGTTTCCACTTTCACCGATCTGGATACTGAAGGTTTGGACGATCCCTGGGACTTTATTGGAGATCCTTACGATGATACTGGTGATGAGGATATATGGGGAATAGACGAGGATATCAATGATGGTTATCCTTTCTTTGTATGGCAGAATGATATTGATTACTTACCAGTAGCTAACTTCACTTACGAGCCCGAAGAACCGGAAACAGAAGAGGAAATTAACTTCATTGATCAATCAGTACCAGGTGATTCGGATATAGTTGAATGGAGCTGGATTTTTGATGATGGTACAACGAGTCCTGAACAAAACCCTGTTCACGTATACGAGGAAAAGGGTAACTACACTGTTGAATTAACCGTAGGGGATGAAGAGGGATTTTCAAGCACTTATACTCGAGAAATAGTTGTGGATACCGCTGATGAGGAAAACGATGAAGAAAATGATAATGATGAGGTGAAAGTAGTTGAGGGGACTCCTGTGGATGCGTTTACAATTAGCTTGGGATCCGTGATATTTCTAACAGCTATTTTGATCTATGGGTATAAACTAAGAAAAAATAAAAAAGGTTAAGAGTTATTGAAAAATACATTATCCATATATTTTTTCCCCTATTAATGGCTCTGGATCTTTTTTGGTGCTTATTACTGCGTATTTTTCCTCTCCTTTTTCCTTAAACTTGATTATATTCCCTATGAATCTGTTTGATTCGTCGTATACTTGTCTTCCTTTTCTCATGTCTTTGTCGGTTTTTAGAACTAGTTTTCCGTTTTCGGTTGACACAATTTTTCCTAGTTTTTTCATTTTTCCACCGTATTTGTTTTGTTCGTGGTGATGTTTATTTTTGATGTTTATTTTATATGTATTTCTATTGTATCTTCATCTTCCAGCACGTGGTCTTTTTTTACTCTCTGTCCATTGTATTTGTCCGTGCTGGATCCCCATACCTTTACATAGTCCAGTTTCTCCGAGAAGTCTCTGTGTATCTCTTCTCCAGCTTCTTGAACGGTTGCTCCTTTTTTCAGCACGAGTGGATTTTCTTTATCTGGTTCTTCTCCCGGTTTCTTCGTGTATATCTTGATCAGGTTGAAGTGATTGAATACTTCTGCTTTTTCAGGGATCTCATTTTTCCGTAGTTTCATTATCGGCTTGTTCTTCGCGTCTATCTTCTCGAGTTCTTTTTTTATGGTCCTTTTTTCTTTCTTGGAATTCTCACCGAGTTTTAGTATCAATCCATCCGTGTTTTTTATTATGGACATCACTTCTCCCTGCTTTTGTACTGCTTTCTCGGTGATGGGTGGTAGGTCAACTAGCTGTATTTTTGCTCCTTTGTGGTTCAGCATCCCTACTTCTGGTTCTTTTGTAGTGTAAGGATACTTTGCGATCTTCGGATCAGCGTTGGTCAGTTTCTTCAGTAGAGTGGATTTTCCCGTATTTGGGTATCCTGCTATGCATACTTGATAGCCTTGTTTCTCAACTGCTAGGCTGTGTCCTCCTTTGGCTATTTCTTTTCTTTTTTCTTTTTTTTCTCTGAGTTTTTTAGCTCTTTTTCTAAGGTTTTTCAATACGTTTTCCGCTCCTTTGTGCTTCGGGCACTTGGATATCATCTCTTGGGTGTACTTGATTTTCTCTTGAAGGTTTCTAGCACTTTCGTATTTTTCCTTGGCTTTCTGGTACTCGGGCGGAAAATTAACTGGCATGTTGATCCTCTTGTTAATTTTTCTAAATTTTGGACTTCATATTTTATTGTTGTTATTTTGTTGTTCCTGGTTTTTCTTATTGAATTGGTTTTTAGGCACTACATCCATCGAATTCCAAGTATTCTCAGAGATTATATATAAAATGTTCTAGAGTTTTGTGAAGAAAAGGAGAAAGGGAAAACAGCGAAAAGATAAAAAAGGGGTTTGTTTGAGATTTGAATTGGTCCTGAGTCCTCTATATTCACATGTTTTGAGTTATAAGGTCTACTAGTACCCATAGAGATCCTATTACTACTAATATCAGACCAATTGCTTGGAATAGGTACAGACCGTAGTTTCCAACTTCTGTCATTCCTGCTTCTGTCCACACTGTGTTCTCTAGAGCTGCGAACACTCCTCCTAGGATGAAGGATACTGCTCCTGCTCCTATCCATGTAAATGCTTTTTCGGATTTCTTTCTTATATCCGCATATTCAACGAACACTAGTGCTAATAGCAGGGTAACTCCAGTCATGAGGCCTGCTCCAAGTCCTTGGATTATTGCCATTTAATCACCTCGATAATTAAGAAAAGATTACCCTTTATAAGCGTTATTATCGTTGATCATCGAACCCCTGATTAAATCTTTTTAAAGTATTTTTAAAAAAGTTGGAGGAAATCAAATAATATAAAAAGGTAATAAATAGCCTTTATAAATCTTTCGAAACCTTTAAATAGTAGTATCTATTAAGCAATAAACAACTAGTTTTATGTGAAACAAGGTGAACTAATGCCCGAAAAAGAGATAGAATGCCCGAATTGCGGTGCCGGTGACTTCACCCGGAATCCAAAAAGAGCCGAAGTTATGTGTGAAGAATGCGGGTGTCTAGTAGAAGAATCAAGAATTGACCCAGGTCCAGAATGGAGAGCATTTGACTCAGAAGAATTTGAGAAAAAAGCAAGAGCTGGAGGACCACTTGTATTCACCAAGCCAGATAAAGGGTTGACCACTCAGATAGATCAATTCGATGTGGATGGAAAAGGAAACAGAATATCTCAAGAAACCATTAACCAGATGAATCGACTAAGAGGATGGCATCAGAGAGCCTCAATATCAACCTCTCTTGAAAGAAACCTAAAAACAGCATTCAGAGAACTCAGAAGAATAACATCCACGCTTAAATTACCTAACTCAGTGGCACAGGAAACCGCTAAACTATACAGAAAGGCGGTTAAAAAAGGCCTTACAAGAGGAAGACTGATAGAAGAAGTGTTTATATCCACGTTATACATAGTTTGCAGGAAAAGAAAGATACCAAGAACTTTAAAAGAACTATCAGAAGTAAGTGGAGTTGAAGAGAAAGATATAGGAAAGACCTATAGATTCTTGAAAGACGAGATGGATATAGAAGTACCTCTAACCGATCCGGTCTGTTACATTCCGAGGTTCGCGAGTAAAGTAGATCTAAGCGGAGAAGTACAAGAAGAAGCAAAGAAGATACTTGAAAGAGTAATAGATAAAGGACTGCTCTCAGGAAAAGGACCAACAGGCGTGGCAGCTGCAACGCTCTACATAGCAGCAGCTAAAAACGGTGAGAGAAAAACACAGAAACAGATCGCAGAGGCAGCAGGAATAACCGAAGTGACCATAAGAAACCGCTACCAGGAACTAAAGGAAAAGATGAATATACAAATAAGCTAATTTTCAAACTCTTTTTGAAAAAGATTTCTGCAAACATTTAAATAATATATTCACTACAATAAATTTGGATACTATGAAAACATACCTCAGCATCTGGTTCCATTCAGAAGGAGCAAGACCTTCAAAAGTAAATAAAAAACTAAAAGGATTCGGATTCAAGCCCACAAAAGGTAGTTACGACTTTGTATATGAATGGAACAACGAAGCAACTATGGAAGAAGTAATGAACATAGGAAACAAGATTCAAGAAAAACTAGATGGAGGAAAAGTACTTTTTGAACTTGAAACCATCAGGTGAAACCATGAAAACTTACTTAAAAGTCATATTCAACAGTGAAGGAGAGAAAACAACTTCAATAACGGATAGATTAATGTCAATGGGTTTTGAGCCTCTAGAGGGGAAAAATGATTATGTTTACAATTGGAACAATAGCAATGGAGCTATAAAAGATGCTGTGAAAATGGCGGACAGAATACACTCTACTTTAGGTGGATGTAGAGTATACTTCAGCCTTGAAACAGTGGAAGATTAGAATATAAAGCCACGCTTATTGTTTAAACTTATATCTGGATTCTTTATCTATTCTATAAAAATTTATCCGCATTTATATCCTTTGCTTCCCATGGCTCCATTTTTTCTCTTTTTTGTTTAAGATCTTCCAGATTACTAATCAATTCCACTTTTTTTTGGTGAGATGAAGTGTTCTCAAGTTGGTCTTCTAGTTTCTCAATTAATTTATCTATATGCATTCGTGTCACCGTTTTTCGTTTTATTACCATTGATATGAAATGAGGCAGGGTTTTTATTCTTTTCCTAAATCTCGATTTGATATTTACCTGCCTTATTTAAATAAGAGATTCCTTAGTAGACATAAGTTTTTACTAAGGAGGATTATACAGATGTTCGAATGCACTGGACAAGACTGTGGAGAAACTTTTTCCGAAGAACAGATAAAATACAAGTGCGACTCTTGCGGATCTCCCCTAAGAGTTAAAAGAGAGATCGAAGAGCCTAAATATGAAGGACAAGGTATAGAAAAATACAAAGAAGCTCTACCCATTGAATCTGATTTTGTTACTTTACAAGAAGGAGATACCCCTCTGTGTGAAGCCAGTGGACTGGCTAACCGGTACGATTTAAACGATCTGTTCTTGAAGTACGAAGGAACCAATCCGACCGGATCCTTTAAAGATAGAGGAAGTGCTGTAGCAATTACTAGAGCGCTGGAATATGGTTACAGATCCGTCACATTAGCATCAACAGGTAATATGGCTGCCAGTGTAGCTGCTTATTCTTCAAAAGCAAGAGTAACGTCTAGGATATTCGTGCCTGAAGCCACTCCTGAGGGAAAGACATCCCAAGTTCGGGCTTATGGAGGAGAATTGATTAGAGTTGAGGGAGATTTTCAAGAATGTTTGTATAAAGCAAAAAAGGAAGCTAGAATGGGATCCTACCTTGCCGAAACGGGTTTAAATCCCTATTACTTGGAAGGAGAGAAAACAATAGGGTACGAATTGGTAAAGCAAATAAAGGAATATTATAAGGATAAAAAAATTCCGGATACTATAATCACGCCAATGGGCACTGGAGGACTTCTCAGCTCAATTTACTGGTCACTACAAGAACAGGAGAAACTTGGACTGATAGATAAAATTCCTAGATTGATAGGTGTTCAGGCAAAAGCCTGTTCCCCCATAGTTGACGCGTTCAATGAAGGGCACAGAAGACCAAAACCACCTACGACTAGAGGTGAAACCATTGCGGATTCAATCCACGTGAAGGTTCCTATAAATGGGGGTACAGCAGTAGAAGCAATGGAAGAAACTAATGGATTTGCTGTACAGGTCGATGATGAACATATGATTAAATCAATTTTTGAGATGGGTAGAGAAGGTATTTTTGCCGAGCCCGCATCCGCTCTTCCTTTGGCTGCGTTGAAAAAGATTTTTGATCCTGAAGAAGATGATCTAAATTTGGATAAAGATGATTCGATAGCTCTTATTGTAACAGGTAATGGATTGAAAGAATCTGAATTAATGACGGAGAAAGGAATAGAAAAGTAGAAATCAATTTAAATGATTTTTTTAATCCAATATAACACTGAATCTATCCTCTATATTTTTTTTAGTGATATTGGATAGAGTGAACAATATAAATCCACCTATCATTAGCAGTATAAACACTATTCTTAGCATTTGAACAGAGCTTAATCCTAATAGGAATTCTTCTGAAGTTTCAATGGCTACTAAGTCCTGGAAAAGATTGACCACTATGAATAGGAATAGCGAGACTATTGTTAGGAGTAGGTAGGTCATTTCATTGCTTATCTCCTTCATGTATTCTACTAGCAGGTACTCGTATTCCTCTATCTCCTTGGCTGTTCCTTTACCTAACTCTTCTTTTTGAGGTTCTTCATTATTTGATTTCTCAGTTTCTTCAGCCATGTCTCTCATTACGAATTGGAGTTTTTTAAATTAGGGGGATGCTGTTGCTTGTGCACTGTTCCGGGTTTTGATGCTTTTAGTCCTCGAATAGTGATCCAAGTCCTTCTGCTGCTTCTTCTTCGGATACTTCTTCTTCCTCGTCTTCTTCTTCCTCTTCTTCGTCTTCTTTTTCACCTTGTTCTTCGGTTGCTCCTGTTTGTGCTGGTGCTGCTGGTGCAGCTGCTTGTTTTTGTACTGCTTCTTCTATATCAACATCTTCCAGTGCTGTTGTTAGTGCTTTTATTCTTGCTTCGTCTGCTTCTATTCCTGCGGCTTCTATCACATCTGTTAATGTGTCTTCGTTTATTTCTTTTTCTGCGGAGTTCAGTAAGAGTGCAGCGTATACGTATTCCATTTTGTTTACCTCCTGTTAGTGTTCTATCTTGATTATTTTTATAGGTTTTGAGTGTGATTTTTTCATTCTGATTCTTTTTCTTTGATTTTTTGATCCAGTGCTTGTGCTTTGGCGTGTTCTTGGCTGATTATTTGTTCTATTGTTTCTTTGGTATAGATTTTTGCTTCTATTGCTAGGTTTTTTGCGTTTTGACTTGCTTTTTGAACCATTACTTCTGTTGATTCTTTTGTGTGGTAATTGGATTCTACTGCTAGGTTTATTGCTCTTTGGTGAGCGTTTGTGAAGTCTTGTTTTGTTTGTTCAACATCGATTTCCAGTTGATCTGGTGTGAATACTGTGCTGTTTTCTAGTAATGCGAGTGGCTCTATGCCTATTTCAAGTGGTTTGATGTCTAAGGTGTTTAGGGCGGATGCTATTTCCATTGTTATTTCGTCGCCTGGTTCTAGTAGTGTGGTTTCTTTGTTGATGTATATGTCTCCTTCTTTTATTTGTGCTGGTAATCCTGCTTGTTGTAGGTTTGAGAGTATTGGTCCTGGCTGTAGTCCGGTTGGTCCTTCGGGTATTTTCACTTGTTTATCGACTTTTTTACCTGGTTTGGCTTTTGCTTTTGATTTTTTGTCCTGCAGTGATTTGTAAAGTTTGAATGGGTTTTTGTCGGTTGATATTATTCCGCATGGTCCTTCTAGGTATTCTTCGAGTTTTTTCGCGCCTTCTCTATCCGATTTTTCCAGACCTCTTTTTATGAGTGTTTTTCTAGTGACTTTTATCTCTGCTTCGCCTCTGAGTTCTTTCTTTATCTCTTGTAGTTGTTTTGACGGTAGTCCTTCTAGGGTTATGACTCCTACCACTGGTTTCTCCGTCATTTCTTTTATTTTTTGTACTGTTTGTTTTTTCCATTCCGGCACGGTCATTTTTAATCACTCTTGGCGTTATTCTACTTGTATTGATGGCCCCATAGTTGTCTTCACGTAGGCTTGATCTATATTTTGATGTCTTTTTGGTAGTGAGTTTACTATTTCGGTGTACACTCTTTCAATGTTTTCCATTAATTCTTGTGTTTCCATTTCTTCGGTTCCTATTGGTGCTTGTAGTGTTGGTTGGAATTCTCCTTTTGATTTGATCTTGATTTGGTTTCTCATTTTCTCGATTTGTTCTGTTGGATCCGAGCCTGGTGGTATAGGTGTTGGCATTTTGTTTCTTGGTCCAAGTACTTGTCCCAGGTGTTTTCCAACGTCCGCCATCATACTGGCTTCTGCTACGAAGTGATCGTATTCATTTGCTAGTTTTTTTGCTTTTCTAGAGTCTTCTCCGAGTTTTTTTAATTGATCTTTATTTAGTACTTTTTCAGCTTCTCCTTTTGCTTTTGTAGCTGTTTCTCCTTCTGCTATAACACATATCTTGGTTGGTTTGCCCTTACCGTTTGGTAGAGTAACTGTCTTGTCTAGTCTATCGTTTGGATTGGAGAAATCGACTTCTCGGAAATTTAGTATTAGCTCTACTGTTTCTGTAAAGTTTCTTTCCGGTGCTTCTTCAATTGCTTTTTCGAGTGCTTCTTCAAAGTTTAGATCCATGTTGTTTCCCTCCTAAGCTACTTGGCTTAGTAAACGGGTTTTTATGTTTATTAAGTGTCTTGTTTTTATTGGTTGTGGTTCTTGTTAATGGGTTTTTCAGAGGTCGATTGCTTCTCCTGGTGCGTGGGGTTCTTCTTCCTCTTCCTCATCTTCTTCTTCAATTTCTTCCTCTGGTTCTTCGCCTTCTTCTAGTTCTTCCTCTTCTTCCTCTTCCTCTTCTTCTTCGGCTTTAATCTTTTCCATTTTTTCTTCCAGTTCCTGTTTTCTTTGTTCGATTTCTTCTTTGCTCACTTCTTCCAGTTCTTCTTCGCCTTCTATTTTAGCGTTGTGTTTTCCTTGTTCCACTTCTTTCATTACTTGTTGTGGTTCTTTTCCGTCTATGAGTATTCCCATTGATTGTGATGCTCCTATTACTTCTTTAACGAGTTTTTTATCTGTTTTTGCCAGGCTGTTTTCTTTAGTTGATCTTGCTATTTTGATTATTTGATCTATTTTCAGGTCTCCGACTTTGTACTTGTTGGGTTCTCCTGATAGTTTGTCTATGTTTAGTTCTTTTTTGATGAGTGCTGATACTGGTGGTGATCCTACTTCTACTTCGAATTCTCCACTGTCTTTGTCAATCTTCACGTCCACTGGTACTTCTATCCCTTCGTAATTCTTCGTTTTTTCGTTTATTTCGTTGACTACGTCTTGTACGTTCACTGGTGTTGGTCCTAGTTCTGGGCCTAGTGGTGGTCCTGCCGAGGCCTTTCCTCCTTCTATTAGCACGCTTATTGTGTCGGTCATGTGATCACTTTTTTATTCGTATTTTTGTTTTTCGCTCGGTATTACTCTTGCGTCGGATGCGTCCACTGTAACTGGTATTGGGACTTCCGCTTCTATTATTTCTACCGTGATTTTTTCCTTTCCTTGATCTATTCTTTTTACTTTGGCTTTTTCTCCTTTGAATGCTCCTGATGTTAGTTCCACGATGTCTCCGCTTTTTATCTCGCTTGTGAGTGTTTTTTCTTCTATGAATGGTTTTATTTCTTCTCTTTCTACTTCTCCTTCTATTATTCCTTTGGCGTGTTTTATTCCTCTTATCAGTTGTTTTGCTTCTTCTTCGTCATCTGCTTCTGTGAATATGTATCCTTTTAGTCTGTCGACTACTGTGATGGAGTGGATGTCTAGGTCTTCTTTTTCCACTTTGTCCTCGAGCATCTTTGAAGTTGTTTTTTCCTGTCCTATTGTGGTTCTGATTGAGTACATTGCCATTTTGTTCACTTTCTTTGTTTTTTATGCTAGTAGAAAGTCTATTGATCTTATTATGTAGGCTATTGATCCTATTATCAGCATTCCTATTAGTGTTACTTTTGCTACTGCCCAGAATTCTTCGCTGGTTGGTTTTGTAGCTACTTTCATGACTCTTTTTACCTGTTTCAGGAATCTTCCGAGTCTTTTGATGTAGTCAGTTATTATTTTTTGTATGTTCATTTCTTCACCTTTTTCTTGATTAATCCGCTGTGTTATTTAATGTATTAGTGTTTGAGCAGAATGGATCGTGTTCACTGCTTTGAGTATTTGTGTTTGTAGTTTTATATAACTTGTTCTTGTTATACTTTTCTCGTTACTCTTCTTCTCCGACTATGTCCAGGTGGATTTCCGGGCCGAGTTTTTCTTCGTCTCCTTCGCCACCGATGAATGGGATTCTTCCTCCCGCTATCACGACCATTGTTTCTATTTTGTCTTCTCGTAAATTGTCATCGATCATTGCTCCCCAGATTATGTGGGAGTCTTTTCTGATCTTGCTGGCTACTGCTTCCATCACTACTTCGGCTTCTCTTAGGCTCATGGATGGTCCTCCTACTACGTTTATTAGTGCTTTTCCTGCGTTTGATATATCTACGTCTAGTAGGGGAGAATTTAGTGCTTCTTCCACTGCTTCTAGTGCTCTTGCTTCTCCTGTTTCGTCCGTGTCGGATTCTCCTAGCCCTATCATCGCTGCTCCTCCGTCTTGTAGTATGGTTCTTATGTCGGCAAAGTCAAGGTTAACCAGTCCTGGTTTGGTTATCATCTCGGTTATTCCCTTTACTGCATTGGCTAATACTTCGTCAGCTACTTTGAAAGCTGCGTTGAGAGGTAGTTCGGGAACTATTTCAAGTAGTTTATCGTTGGGGATAACTATAACGGTATCTGCGTTTTCTCTCAGTTTTTTAAGTCCTGATAGAGCGTTTTCCATTCTTTTTTCTCCTTCAACACTGAATGGAAGAGTTACTACCGCGACTGATAGTGCTCCTTTTTCTTTTGCTTTTCTCGCGATAACTGGTGCGGTTCCTGTTCCAGTTCCTCCACCGAGTCCGCATGTAACGAAAACTAAACCCGGTTCTTCCACTTGTTCTTCGATTTGTTCTCCTTGTTCCTTTGCTTCTTTTTCTCCTAGCTGTGGATCGCTTCCTGCTCCTAGTCCGTCCGTGACTTCTTTTCCTAGTAGGAGTTTACTGTCTGCAGGTGTTGATAAAAGATGTTGAGCATCAGTGTTCATCGCTACTAGTTCTGCTCCTTGTATCCCTATCTCTTGCATTCTTTTCATGGTGTTGTTTCCTGATCCACCTGTTCCTATTACTTTCACTCCTGCTCCTGATTCTTCAATTTTCTTCCTTAATTCTTCTTCTTCAGTTCCTTTAGCATCGTTATCTGGCTTTGTTTTCTTATAGGAGTTTTTTTCTTTCTCCTTGGCTTCTTCAATGGTTTCTTTTATTCTTTTTTTCATTTTTGGTACCTCCGGGTTTACGGTTTTACTCGGTTAGAATTTTTTTCTGCGGAGTTTTTAATTAACTTATAATTATTTTGTTATTAGGATTATTTATACATTGAGGGGTTATCCCCAGTGAATCCGCCTAAACCAACGACAACTTTGGATTCATGGTGAACTTTCTTATAAATATATTCGAATCCAAACTAATACATAGAAGTCAAGAAAAAAGTAAGAAGGAGAAGATAAAATGACGGGGAAAGTGATCAAGGACCCGGTCCACGGATTCATTGAACTGAATCAATTACAGGAAGAACTACTGGAACAGCCGGAAATGCAGAGACTGGCCTGGATAAAACAACTCGGATTAACCTTTCTAGTGTATCCAGGAGCACATCAAACCAGACTGGAACACTCTCTTGGATCATCCCATGTAGCGGGTAAAGTATCGGAGAAGTTAGATCTGGAGGAAGAGGAAAAGAAAACTCTTGAAACAGCTGCACTTCTACACGATCTTGGACACGCTCCATTCAGCCACACAGTGGAAGAAGTAATGCCAAAAGACCACATGGAAATAACCAAAGATTTAATCAGAGGAAAAGAAAAAAGAAACCAAAACAA
The DNA here is from genome assembly GCA_003553825.1 of Candidatus Iainarchaeum sp. Lineage (GTDB taxonomy): Archaea > B1Sed10-29 > B1Sed10-29 > B1Sed10-29 > B1Sed10-29 > B1Sed10-29. Next base: position 1,393 of record PWFL01000032.1, on the reverse strand, counting down.
AACCATACCTGAAATAATAGAAAAACACGGTTTGAGCCCGGATAAGATAGCGAAGCGCGTGAACGGAGAATATAAGAATAAAAAATACTTACAGGATGTCATAAGCTCTCAACTAGACGTGGATCAACTCGATTACCTGGCAAGAGACTCTCACTACACCGGCGTATCCTACGGATCGGTGGAAACCGAAAGAATAATCGACATGATGCAGATTACAGAAGAGAAAAACAATCCTAAAGCAATAACCTTCCTGGAAAAAGGAATCACACCTCTAGAGGATTACTTGGTAGCTAGAGACCACATGTACTCAAATGTGTATTGCCACAAAACAGTTTCTATAGCTGAGAAGATGCTTCTCAGAGCCTTCCAATCCTCCCTGAAAGAGATAGAAGAAGATAAAGTATGGCTGGAGGCAAGAGGAGAAAGAGGAGAAAAAAAGCTCAAAAGAACCTTTGAAATGACCGACGGGGACTTAATCCAGTCACTGAGAGAATCCAACCCGTATTCAAGAAAAATAATAAACAAAATCATCCAGAGAAAACTCTACAAACAATGCTACGCTATAAAAAGCTCTGATCCAGAGGAAAAACAGGAAAAACTCAACAAGATCAAAGATAAAGAAGAACTAGAAATAGAGAAAGAGATAGCACGGGAGAAAGGAATAGAACCTGAAGAAGTCATTGTGAACAAGCAGAAAGAAACTTCACTGCACGCTGAACCAAGGTTGAGAAAATTCGACATACAGATACAGCTCAAAAGCGGAGATATAGTTCCACTGGAAGAAGTCTCAAAGATAACCCAAACACTGAAGGAAAAACAACCCGTATCCCACCTCTTCTCGGTCTACACCACTCCGGAAAATAGAAAAGATCTTGGAGAAACCGTGGAGAACTACTTGAACTAAACTCCGATCAAGGAGAAAAACCATGGAAGAAGATAGGACATACGTGATACAGAAACACGATGCATCCAACCTACACTACGACTTAAGGCTAGAGTTCGAAGGAGTTCTATGGAGCTGGGCCGTACCAAAGAAACCTCCAGAGAAACCTGGAACAAAAAGACTGGCGATAAAAGTGGAGAACCATGATCTGGACTACGCTGATTTCGAAGGAGAGATACCTGAAGGCCAGTACGGAGCTGGAAAAGTAGAGATATGGGACAAAGGAACATTCGAACCGATCAAACAGAAACAAGATGAAATAATAGCGGATATAAAAGGAGAGAAATTGAAAGGAAAATACGTTTTACTAAAGACAGATATGGGAAAAGAGGATCAGGAGAACTGGCTATTTTTCAAAAAGAAAAGCAATTAAGAATCTCTTCCCTCGTCAAATCCACAATAATTAATTAACTCCTCATTTAAAACCTTTTCGCAAAAACTTTTTAAAGG
>PWFL01000042.1 GCA_003553825.1 Candidatus Iainarchaeum sp. | reverse complement strand
TTCTTGTTTTCAGTACTATCCCTTCTCTTCCTTCTTTACCCATTTTTCTTACTTCTTCCAGGAGTTCTTTTCCTTGGTCGGGTTCGTACTTTCCTATTTCTCTTATTTTTTCTATTCCGTATTCTTCGAGTGTTTTATTCTTTTCAGGGATTCCTATTGGGACGTTTGTTTCTTTGTCCCTTATGTCGAATACGTAGTACCCGAATTCAGCTTCTTCAAGGTATCTTTTTTCCACGTAGGGGTTGTTTTGTCCTATTACTTCTCCGCAGAGCATCATCTCCGGGTTTTCCGAGAAGAATTCTTCGTATTTTTCCTTGTCTATTCTTTCGTTGGTGTAGGGGCAGTCCAGTCCTCCTCTTGTGAGTGCTTTTATTTCTCCGAATATCTTTACCAGTCTTACGTTGTAGCCGTTTAGCTTCTCCTCTGCGTATACAGTGGATTCGAAGTTTTTCTTCATTCCTCTTTCCAGCATCAGTATCCTGGATGTTTTTGGATATCCTCTAGCTATGTCTATATCTATTTCTTTTCCTTTTGTTCCATCTTTGTCTTTGAAAAAGATGTTTGTTCCTTTTTCCACTTTCCCTGTTGCTCTTCTGAATCTCAGGTATGGTGGGTAGTCTTCTATGAATTGAACTGTGCCTGAATCTAGATATTTATCCATCTTGCCTTCTTCTATTCCTAGTTCTTTCTCTATTTTTCTTCTAAGTTGCTCTTTGTCTAGTGGTGCTGGGTAGTTTTCTTTTTCCATGTTTTAATCGTTTTATTTCTCTATTTGAAGACCTCTTTGACATCTGCTGCATCTTCCGCTTTTTGGATCGTAGTGTTCTGAACATACTTGGGCTCCGCATGATTGGCAAGTATTTAAATTCCTGGAGGGCTTATTACATATGGCACATAAACCACTTAATTCATTCATGGAGATTCGGATAAAATGAGGTTATCATCGTATAAAATATTTTCCGTGTTCGGTATCGATGTGGAACTGCATTGGTCATTCTTATTTTTCATATTTGGAGTGCTTTTGATAGACCAAACCTTTTTCATGATCCTTGTGATCATATTCATCTTCGTGACTGCTCACGAGATATCTCACTCCATTGTGTCATTGAGACACGGTGTTGATGTTAAGAAAATAGTGTTGTTACCTATTGGTGGAATGGCCATGATGGATACCACGGACATGAATCCGTGGACCGAGATAAAGATGGCTGTTGCAGGTCCTTTTTTCAATTTCGCCATGGCTGGATTGTTTTTACTGTTCAGTTTTGCCCTTGGCATTCCTCTTGTTGAATGGGTTGGTGAGTTTCTGAGTGACCCCGAGGCATTCACCCTTCCGCTAATCCATCTATTCGTTTTCTACGCCTTTTACGCTAATTTGATACTCGGCATATTCAATTTATTCGTACCTGCTTTCCCTCTGGACGGAGGCAGAGTTGTTCGTGGACTACTTGCATTCAAGTACCCTTACCTAAAGGCAACCGAGATGGCGAAATATTTGGGATACATGATAGCCGGGATGATGTTCTTCTTCGGAGCCTTTGCTTTATTAATGGGAGCGGGCGGAGGAGTCTGGATAATGGTAATAGCGATGTTCATCGGGCTTGGAGCCTCATCCGAATACAAGGGACTAGTTACTCAAACGGTTTTCTCTCAGATAGATGTGAAAGATGTGTTAATAAGAGCTTACCCCGCGGCTAACCAGGAAGAAACTATTGAAAGAGCAATAGAAAGAGCGGTACTCCTACAAAGATCGAACTTAATAGTTTTCAACGACGAGCCACACGTTCTTGACACGGATAAACTGAGCAAGATAAAAAGAGAAAATTGGCCAACAACTCGAGTAAAAGAAGTCATGAAACCGGTTAAAACATTCACAATGGAGAACGAGCTCGAAGAAATCCACAAATATATGCTGAGTGAAGGAATAAAAGTAGTGCCAATCACAGACAAGGGAGTAGTCATAGGAGTGATCTACTACTCCGACATGCAGAGAATGGTTGAAATAGTCAAAAAAATGGGCTACATCAAGGACGAGAAAAGACCTTTCAGACACCAATAACCCATAACAACCTGTAAAAAATAGAGAGAGATGAAGATGAGGGAGAAAAAACCTGAAAAACTGAAACAGGAAGTAAGAAAAGAAGTCAAAGAAACTTACGAACAAATAAAGAAAATGGAGATACAGGGAGCCACTGACGTGGCTCTGGAAGCAGTTAAATCACTGAAAAAAGAAAAAGAAGAAGAGGAACTGGAAAAAGCCACGAATCTACTCAAACAATCAAGACCAACCGAGCCGATGATGAGAAACGGGTTAAAATACATCAAATCAAGATACAGAGAAGGAGAAAAGATTAAAAAAGCGGTAAAAGAATTCCAAGAGATAGTTAATAATGCAGTTGAAGAGATAAAGGAAAAAGGAGCAACTTACCTACCTGAAAACGCGAAGGTAATTACACACTGCCACTCCAGCCTAGTGGAAAAAATCCTGATAGAAGCAAGAGGCAGGGGAAAGCTCGAAAAAGTGATCGTGACCGAGACCAGGCCAAGATACCAGGGAAGAATCACTGCGGAAGAGCTATCCGACAAAGGAATACCCGTCACGGTATGCGTGGACTCAGCCAGGATAGAGCTAATAGACGAAGCGGACATCTCACTGGTAGGAGCCGACGTGATAACGAGTGACAGCTATCTATTGAACAAGATAGGAACACACGAACTAGCACTGACATCGCACAACATAAAAGGAAAGAACTTCCTAGTAGCCACACAGCTACTTAAAATAGCTCCAATGACACTGAAAGGAAAGAGACAGGAAATAGAGGAAAGAGACCCAAAAGAAGTGTGGGACCACCCACCCAAAGGAGTCACGGTGAGAAACCCGGCATTCGACGCCACACCACCCAGATACATAAACTCCATGATCACGGAACACGGAGTAATACACCCATTCAATGCCATAGACAACGCCAGGAAAAGATACCCGTGGATATTCAACCAAATCTAAACGGAGGTGTTCAAAATCCATAGAGAAATACTCGAAGTCGAGAACGGAGCCGCCCTCGGACACAGAATAGATCTGGAGAACGCCAACCTCCTTATAATAGAAGCGGATCTAGGATACATATGCTGCGGTTACTTCAACCCGGAAACAATAGAAAAACTAGGGGACAGAGCCGTGGTGATCTCAGGAGCCAAAACACTCAAAGAAATGCTTAAAAAACAACCATCGTACGTATCCGAAAAAGCAAGAGAACTCGGAATAAACTCAAAGATGACGGGAAGACAGTGCCTGAACAAACTAGTGGAAGATAAAGAAAGAAACTTGGAAGAACTGGAAGAAGGTGAAGAACCGGATGAAATACAAATACCAAGCTAAAACACTCGACCTATCCTCAGGCGGTAAAAAAACAGTCGTACTGCACAGGGAAAACGCCGAGGAAATGAACCTATCCGAAACCGATAGAGTGGAAGTAACAAAAAACGGAGAAAGCAGGATAGCCATAGTGGAACTAACTGAAGAATACCTGGAAAAGGGAACAGGGGGAGCACTATCCGACCTGACCAGAGAAATGGATCTAGAGGATGGAGAAGAAGTAACACTAACACCAATGGAAAAACCAAAATCAGTTAGATACATAAAGAAAAAACTAAATGGAGAAGAACTAAAGGAAAATGAAACCAGAGAAATAATAGAAGACGTGATACGGAACAAGCTAAGCGATATAGAGATGACCGCTTACATAACCGGCCTTTACACCAGAGGAATGAGCGAAGATGAAGCAGTTGACTTCACAAAATCAATAGTTGAAACAGGAGACACATTAAAACCTTGCTCGGGCCACGTCGTGGACAAACACTGCATAGGAGGAGTACCTGGAAACAGGACAACCATGCTGATAGTTCCAATAGTTGCAGCAGCAGGTCTTAAAATACCTAAAACAAGTTCAAGATCAATAACCAGTCCAGCAGGAACAGCCGATGCAATGGAAGTACTTGCTCCTGTATCACACTCAATAGATAAAATAAATGAGGTAGTGGAAGAAACAAACGGATGCATAACATGGGGAGGGAGAGTGAACCTTGCTTCAGCCGATGATAAATTAATCAGAGTCAGAGAACCACTAGATATAGATCCAAAAGGAGTCTTACTCGGGTCAATACTCGGTAAGAAAAAAGCAGCCGGAGCCGAACACGTATTAATAGATGTTCCAATAGGAAAAGGAGCAAAAATACAGGGTCTGGAGGAAGCTGAGAAACTATCCGGTGAATTCATGTCGCTCGGAGAAAGACTGAACATGGATGTGCACTGCATAATCACCCCAGGATACGATCCGGTCGGATCCGCGGTTGGACCGGCACTGGAAGCCCGAGAAACACTTAAAATACTGAATGGGGAAAAAGTATCCGAAGACTTGAGAGAAAAATCCCTCAAAATGGCTGGAATCCTATTAGAGATAGGTGAAAAGGTTAAGAAAGGACAAGGATACCACAAAGCCAAACAGATACTGAACTCGGGAAAAGCAAAGGAAAAAATGCAGCAGATAATAGGAGAACAGGGAGGAAACCCGAACATAGAGCCAGAAGACATAGATCTAGGAGAACACTCCGAAGAAATAAACGCGGACAAAGAAGGCAGAATACACTACCTTCACACTAACGACATAGCGGAGATAGGTAAAATAGCTGGAGCACCAAAAGATAAGGGAGCTGGACTCTACCTGGAAGTTGAGAAGGGAGACAACATAAAGAAAGGAGATAAATTAATGACCATATACGCAGAGTCAAAGAGAAAGCTAGAATCAGCTGTAAAAGAATACAACGAGAGAGAACCTTTAGAAATGGAGAAGGTAATACTTGAAGAGTACACTCCACAGGAAAACCCAGAAGTAAAGGAGCTTTAGTTCTAAAGATAATAGGTGAAGAAATGGATCAATCCTTAAGAGAAGCTGCTGAATCGGCTAGAAAAGGAAAACTAATCGTGTATCCTACTGAAACCTGCTACGGACTCGGGACAAATGGATTGAAGAAAGAATCCGTGAGGAGGATATACAAAGTCAAAGAGAGACCGGAGAACAGGAAGATGTCATGCTTGGTCTCATCTCTCGAACAGGCTGAGAAGTACTGTAAATTAACTGAAAAGGAGAAAAGGATATGTGAAGAGTTCATGCCCGGTCCACTCACACTCATAGCGGAGAAAAACGAAAATATACCTGATATACTGAACAGGGACTTCGCCTTTAGAATATCATCGAACACCACGTCTCAAAAACTACCTGAATTGATGGATGCTCCATTGGTATCCACCTCAGCCAACCTCTCCGGAGGAGATAATCCCTATAGAATAGGAGAAGTTCCGGAAAGAATAAGAGAAAAAGCGGAAGTAGTTGTAGACTCTGGTAAGCTGGAGAGTACGAATCCCTCTACCTTAATAAAGATCGAAGACGGAGAATTAAAGATATTTAGAGAGGGGCCTATCTCTAGAGAAGATATAGAGAAGAAATTGAATCTTTAATGAAGAATAGAAATCTATTCTTCTTCATTCTCTTCCAGGTGTTCTTTTATCAGTGCTGGGAATGCTTCTGCTGATAGGTACCTGATTCCCCATTCCTTTGCCCAGTCCTCTATTCCACTGTCCTTTGCCACTATCCCTGCTTCGAGTTCCTTTGCTAGTAGTAGTATGGATAGGTCTTCCTTTGAGTCAAGTATTCCCTGTCTTAATG
>PWFL01000050.1 GCA_003553825.1 Candidatus Iainarchaeum sp. | reverse complement strand
ATAAGCAGCACAACATCACCAGTAGAAGAAGGAAACACTCTGAGAGTATACACCGACATAACAAACACAGGAGGACAATCCGACACACAAACTATAGAACTAGAAATAGACGGAAGCAGAAAAGACAGTGAAACCGTGAACATAGAAGCTGGAAAATCCAAATCAGTAACCCTAAGATGGAACACACAAGAAGGAGACAAAGGAACATACACAGCAAAAGTAACAAGCGAAGACGACTCAGACACAAAAGAAGTAAAAGTAACGGAAGAAACAGACACAGACAGACCTGATAAACCAGATTGCTCTCACGATGATCGACTAGTACCAGTATACTGCCACACAGTAGACATGTACTTCTGCATGGCCCCACCACGCCACCATCCACCAATCTGCCCAACATGAAAAACTTCTACAAAACAACCAAAACAAGAAAACTCTACCCACTAGCCACAGGTATTTAAATAAATAGAAAAACTAATACACACAAGGTGACCAAGATGACACAAAAACAAATCAAAAAAGAAAAAGAAGAGGAAACAATAGAAATCCCAAAAAAACAATACCAAGAAATAATGGAAATGTATGAAGAATTCCTAAAAAAAGTCAAAGAACTAAAAACCAAGAAAGAAATAGAAGAAGCAAGAAAACAAAAAGACATACCCCACGAAAAAGCAATGAAACAAATAGGGCTAGAATAAAATGACCCCCTACGACCTAAAATGGAAGAAAAAAGCACTAAAAAAACTAGACAAACTAGAAAAAGAACAAAAACAAAGAATAAGAAAAAAACTAGAATGGTTCTCCCAACACCCAAATAGAAGCAAAAACATCAAATACATAGAAAAATACGACTGCCTCCGCTACAGAATAGGAAACTTCAGGATATACTTCGAAAAAGATCAAAATGAGGAAATAATACGGATTCTAAACATTGATAAAAGACCACAAGCCTACAGATAATACCAACCTACTGCCACACAGTAGACATATACTTACACCTGTCACCAAACCCCCCACCAATATTCCCAACATGACACCCAAACAAAGAATAACTGAACCATCCACACTACCTCCTACCTTTACCCAGTAACACTAAAACCACCCACTAACATAACCTAAGACCAATAAGAAAAAATAAACAAACAACCCCAAACAAGCAAAGTATATAAATATCTAGGACTAATTAATAAATGTGGTTAAAATGACACAGAAAACAGCTCAGAAGCAAAAGCAAAAAGAAGTAATTGAGGTTCCTAGAGAGAAGTACGAGGAATTGGAGTCTCTTAAGCGAACTCTTGAGCTCTTGGCAGATGAGGACGCGATGGATCAATTGAGAAAGAGAAAGGAGCAGAAAGAGAGGGGAGAAACTAGGCCAGCAGAGAAACTACTTGAGGAGCTTTGAGATTTCTTTCGGAGATAGTTTTTTATGGTGTTTTATTCCTTCTAAAGTTACTGTTTTTCCTTTTTGGTTGATTGTGTAGATTATTCTATAGCTTTTGCCGAAGCGTATTTCCCAAGGTCTTTCTTTGAGTTCTTCTATGTTTTTTACGCTCTTCAATGGTTTTCCATATGCTTCAGGGTTCTTTTTTAGTTTTTTTATAATTTTCTCGTACTGTTGTTTTTTTGATCTGTGTTTCTTCTTGACTTGCTTTTCAAATTCTGGGGTGGTTTCTACTTTGTAGTCTTTTGATTTTAAATCATAGGTTCTTGGCATTTTGTATCAATCACTCTGTCTTATGTAAAAGATTTCTTTTTTATAAACTTGATGCTACTGTGAGCGCTGCTCTCAGCACTCTATTGTTCCTGGATTCCATTGTATATTATGCTTGTGGCTATTGCTGTTTCCGCTTCTACCTCTGCTTCGGTTTCTCCCTCTACCTTGGGATCCACAAGCATCTCGTCCCTATCCATGTATATCTCTTCCGTCTCCTATTGCTGTGTTTCAGAATCATAAGTCAAGGGAAATTCTTGTTCTCCGATTTTTAGACCCATAAAACCCAATCTACCAATTTAAAGCACAGATATCGATGGATAGGGGCTAACAAAAAGAACTAGGTCAGGCGCTTCTAAACAAGTAAACTATATAAAGGCAGAAGAGCAACTAATAAACGGGGTTAAAATGACACAAAAACAAGTTCAAAAAGAAAGTCAGAAAAAGGAAAAGATGATTGAAATTCCTAAAAAAGAATATAACCAGCTTGTAACTACTTTAAAGCGTATAAAAGAGTCAAAAGAACAAAATGACATCATGAAAAAAATTGAAGAGCAGGCAGAAGAGGTTGGAGAAACAATAAAGGAAAGAGGAGGAGAAGGAGGGTTACTTACTAAAGAAGAGAAGGCTAAAGTAGCTGATGAATACTTAGAAGAAAAAGGACTTAAGTAACTATCCATGTAGGAGTTACCGGCTCTATCAAATCCTTTGCTTTTTCAAAATCTTCCATGTTCCAAGTTACTGACAAATCCGCATCTGTTTTCAAAGCTAATTGCACATGCATATTATCAGGATAGTGATTCCAGTCTGTTCTCTAATCCTCTTTCAGAAAATCTTCAGTATTTGCTCTTTCTCTTCTTCGTTCTACGTTGAGAGTTATAAGTGCTTTTTTGTTGATAGTGCTAATAAGTATTGTCCGTTGTTTCAGGTCTTGATTGCACGATCCATATCTTATCTTGTTTGTCTATTACCCATTCTATGTCTTGTGAGGATTTATAATATTTTTCGATCTTCTTAGAGTGTTCTAATAGTTTATTTATATGTTTCTTGTTTAGCCAGGGGGTTGAGCCTTCCCCTCTATCAATTTTCTTCTCTATAAGTTCCTCTGTATTTTCTCCTTTGATGTATTTCTTTTCTTGGGTTACTATTTTTTCTTCTAGAATTTCTCCTGAGGATTTATCTATTTTGTAGAAATCTGGAGTGGCTTTTCCTTGTACTAGTTGTTCTCCTATTCCGGGCACGGTTTCTATGAGTATTTTTGTGTTATCTCCGGTCACCGGATCGCATGTGAATAGTACTCCGCTTGCTTCAGGATAAATCATTTCTTGTATGATTACAGCTATTTCTATTTCATGGTTTAGTATGTCTTTATTTTTTCTGTAGTGTAGAGCTCTTTCATTGTAGAGAGAGGCGAAGCATTTTTTCACGGACTCCATCAGCTTTTCTTTGTTTACATTTAGATAGGTGTCGTGTTGGCCTGCGAAGCTGGCTTTTGGGTTGTCTTCGTCCACGGCGCTTGATCTAACTGCAACGGTAAGATCCTTTTTGTCTTTTTTTAATTCTTCGTAGGATTTTAAAATTTCTTTTTCTAAGGGTTTTGGAATCTTGCTCTGTAGAACAAGTTCTCGTAGTCTAAGTGAGACTTTACTAATGGATTTATCTTCTTTTTTTAACTTTTTGAGTTTTTCTTCTATCTGTTTTTTTAATTCATTCTTCTTTAGGAATTTTCTGAATCCTTTTGTAGTTACTGTGTATCCGTTTGGGACTGGTACGATTTTGGATAGTTCGCTTAGGTTTTTTGCTTTTCCCCCGACTTCGCTTATTTTTTGTTCTTCATTGAATTTTTTGATCATGTGTATCATGTATTTTTAGATTCTTCTTTATTTATTATTCTTGCTACTCTTTTTATTTTACCTAAAGACGCTCTTTTTACTTTGATTCTACTATTATCTGTGTCTTCCTATTTTATTGTGAATATTTATCGTGATGTTTATTCTTCTTTTAGTTTTTTAAGAACTCTATTTTTTAGGTTTGGATGATATTTTTCTATTATTTCCATAGCTTTTTCTTTATCTTGTTTAGCTAGTTTTACTGCTTTTTGAACTAGGTCACTGTCATCTTTTGGTATATAATCGGGTTTGTTCGGATGGTAAACTATTTTTATCTTTCCTTTTTCTTTTAATTTCATCAGATATTTTTTTGCTTCTTCTATCTTTTCTTCATTTAGTGGAGTTACTTCTTCTTTGCATGTTACTTCGAATTGCCAGTCGGTTTTTGATTCTTCGAATTTTTCCCCAGGTAATGTGTAAATTGAACCACTCACTCCACTGTAACGATAGTCAAGAGCTCCTTCGAATCTTTCGACTAAGGTAGTTTCCCCACCTATTATCTGACAGGTAAAGTCCCCTCTTTTCGGGATAAAAAAAGAGCTGCTAGGGGCTTGTTTTTAGTTGCATAGACTAACTTCTTATTATGTCCTTTGAAAGCGGGCTTAATTGTTTCTTGATTTTGTTGTTTGGAGGCATGGTAAACTTTTTTAGGCACCATTTTTGTTATCACCTACGCTTTAATTCTTATTTTTAAGTTCCTTTAAGGTTTATGGAAATTTTATTGCTTTTAATGTGTTTTTAGAGGCTGTTAACCTAGCAAAGTTTTTAACTCCATGGTAAGTGAATAGGGTTTCAAGGATACTGTAGTTTGATTTAGAGATATTTTTCAAGTGATCGTGAATTTTTCCCTTCTCAATTTTTCTCATTACCTTCGATTTCTCTCATCCCGTATTTTTCTATTTTTGATTTTATGAATTCAGGATCTTTTTCTCCCTTTTTACTGATTATTTTTGAATATCTTGGTGCATATCTATGTCTTGTTTCATTTATTCTTTGTATTTCTTCTATTCTCTTTACCCATCTTTTAATTTTGTTAAATTTTTTTTCAGTAACAAGTTTTTCCACCTCTTTGAATACTTCTGTTTTTTCTTCTCTAGCGTCTCTGTTAGGTTTTTTCATTTTCTTGAATTTAAGTTCTTCCTCCTTACTTTTAGCGATTTTCAAACTTTCTTTTTCTTCGTACAACCATGAATTAACTGCTTCCAAGGAGGGGATGTCCTTTGGAGGGTTTAAAAAAGTTAGCCATAATTTATCTATTTTTTCCTTACATGTATTTTTTGGTAACGCATTCTTCAACTCTTTTCTGAATACTTTTGGAGGCACGTTCCAAAACGCTCCCATTAACCAGTTTTCTAATCCTTGATGCTGAGATGCTTCATCATAGTATTTCTCAACATTTTTTGTTTTTATTAATCTCTGCATAGCTTTTTCTTTTTGTTTAAGTTTTTCAAGAAGCTTTTCTAGTCCTTTGAGGCTCTCACATTTTTCACCTACTTTCTTTTTTACTCTTTCATACTTTTTCTCATCTATTAGAGTACCTCCACGTGGATGTAGTTCAGTCTTCTCTTTGTTCTCTCCTATTAAAGGAAGTGCTTCTATGATTCCTCCGTAGATAAATACTTCTACATCAGTGATTTTGCCTGATTTTAACTTTACTTCACCTATTGATGATCTTTCTAGAGAGGAATATATTCTTTTTTTAGTCATAGATAACTATTTCTCCTTTTGTTCCTTTTAGCTTTATTTTTTTCCCTGTCTTTATCTTTTTAGAAGCTTTTCTAGCAGAGGCTACGGCAGGTATTCCAAATTCCCGAGATATAATTCCAATGTGTGTTAAGTATCCTCCTGTTTCACAGATTAATCCTTTTGAATAAGATATTTGAGGTATCATTGCTGGTACGATTGATTTAACTACTAAAATTTTTCCTTTGGGGTTTTCTCCCATTTTCTCTCCTGAGTCTACAACCAGGGCTTTTCCTTCTACTTTTCCAGGTGAAACTCCTATTCCCTTTATTTTCTTGATAAGTATCCTCTCCTATACACTCCTTTTTTAATTCCTTAATTTTTTATCAAGTTAGATTGTACTTTCCTATTGTTTCTGTATTTTTCCTTTAGTTTGAATTGTGTTCTGTAAAGTAAGAGGTAAATGTTAACCATATTTTTTTTGAAGGAAGGTTAGCAATGGCCTGTAATAGTTTTTTATCTCTTTTATTCGTTGGATTTCGGAGATTGTTTCTGTCCATTTTTTTACTTCTTTTTCTTGTTTTTTGGTGAGGTGTTTTGATATTTTTTTCAGTTCTTTGTGTGCTTTTGATTTGTCTGGTTTTTTCTCTATTTTTGGTTTTTCTTTTATTTCATT
>PWFL01000039.1 GCA_003553825.1 Candidatus Iainarchaeum sp. | reverse complement strand
TAAAGAAAATAGAAATGCACCACAATGAAATAGACGAAGCGGAACCAGGAGACAACATCGGTTTCAACCTAAAAGGAGTGGACAAGAGATACCTAAAAAGAGGAACAGTAGTAGGAACACCAGACAACAAGCCAACAGTAGCAGAAGAATTCAAAGCAAGAATAATAGTGCTAAAACACCCAACAGCAATAACAGAAGGCTACCAACCAGTAGTACACTGCCACACCGCACAAGTAGCATGCGGAATAACAAAAATACACCAAAAACTAGATCCAAAAACAGGAAAAGTAAAAGAAGAAGACCCAGACTACGTGAAACAAGGAGAAGCAGCAGTAGTAACAATGAAACCAACACAACCAATGATAGTGGAATCCGGAGAAGACTTCCCAGAACTATCAAGCTTTGCAATGAGAGACATGGGAGACACAGTAGCAGCAGGAAAGGTAATGGAAGTAACAAAGAAAGGATAAAACCCCTTCTCCCCCTTTTCTTTAATTTTAAAACCCAAACCAATTAATTTTAACCAAAAAAGGTGCTGAACAATGCCACAAAAAGCCAAGATAAAAGCAATAAGCCCAGACCATAAGAAACTAGAAGAACTGTGCGAAGAAATCAAAAGAGTAGCCCAGAAAACAGGGATAAATATCTCAGGACCAATCCCGCTACCAACCAAAGAAATGGAAGTAAACACAATGAAAAGCCCATGCGGAGACGGATCCAGAACATTCGAAAGCTGGAAAATGAGAGTACATAAAAGACTAATAGAAATAGAATCCGACGAAAGAACACTAAGACAAATAATGAGGACAGAAGTACCCTCAGAAGTAAAAATCGAGATAGAGCTAAAAGAAGAATAGATCGATACCGAATTAAAAACCCCGAATCCAAAAAAGAGGAAAATAAAATGCCCAGACCAAAAAAAGACGAATACTACCTGGAAATAGCCAAAGCAGTGGGAAAAAGAAGCACCTGCACCAGAAGAAAATTCGGCTCCATAATAGTAAAAAACGATACAATTGTATCCACTGGCTACAACGGAGGAGCCAGAGGGAGCGTCAACTGCAATAAAGAAGGCTGCTTAAAAGACGAAGCAGACGCACCCAGCTACGGAAGATACGATTTATGCCCAGCAGTACACTCAGAAGAAAACGCAGTAGTGAACGCGGCAAGACACGGAACCCAGATAAAAGGCGGAAAACTATACATACTAGCAGTAGATCCAGAGACAGGAGAAGAAACCGCATCAAAACCATGCGACAGATGCAGCAGAATACTAATCAACGCAGGCATAGAAGAAATGATAACAAGAAACAAAGAAGGAGACATAATAAAACAATACCCAAGCAACTGGGCGGACAAAGAAAAAGTAAAGTACAGAGAAAAACTGAAAAAAGCAAAGAAAGGACAACTAGAAGAAGAATAAAAACACAGTCAATTACCTCATCTAAAAAAACAACCATAACCATTTTGAGCACACTCACCCACGACTCGGCTCACCCAAGGAGTTTTTTAACTCAAGAATCCTAAAATACTACTAGAAATAAAAATTGGTAAATTTAATGATAGAAGCCGGGATGGCAGAGCGGTAATGCGCCGGTTTTGAGGACCGGTGGCCCTACGGCCACAAGGGTTCGAATCCCTTTCCCGGCGTTTAACACTATAAAAACCTGTAGCCTCTAAATTCTATATAAAAATCTATAAGATACTATAGATTAGAACATCTGGAAAGGAGTGAAGAAATCAGTACTAACAGGAGTGGAGAAATCCATTAACTCAACTTCATAAGTATCACCCATACCAGGAAAATCCCAATCAGAAGTATCCACTTCAGCGGAAACAGTGCTCGCAACATCCGTTCTTTCCCCTCTACTTACATGAGTTGGCCACCAAGCCTCCAATCTTTGTCCTTCCATCACAGTTCTGAAAATCACCCTTGTCTCGGATTCAGGAGAAAGTTCAGCAGGATCCTCAGTAAAAGCAGTTCCAACATCAATTCCATTCATCTCTGTACTAACCTCTATCTCATTCAAAGGAATCGATTTCTCGTGAGGATTATATAATACCGCCTCGTGGATGATCTCAATTCCATCTTCATCCGCTTCACCCCAATAAGAAGACAGAGACCTTAGAATAATCTCCGCGGGCATGTCCTCAGTACCAAACTCGTAAATTTGTTCAACTCCTTCAACATTAAAACCTTCTAAAATATCGGTCTCAGCAGTATAAGACTCTCCAAATTCATAGTTATAGGTAGCTCCACCAACACCAACCTCAGCAACCGTGTTCATCTCAAAATCAGTTAATTCATCATTATTAACATGAGAAGCCAAGAACCTAGGTATATCCTCATGGTAAATATTAGTACTTAGATGAATATCAGTCTCACCACCTGCAGAAAGGCTAACATCTTCCTTTTCCCCCTCAGCAAGCTCCATTTCATTAGCAAGAGCAGTGAAATAAATTCGATTAATATTTATCCTGAAAGGATTAGGATTATAGATAGTAGCATCCGCACTGATCTCAATTGACTCAAAATCTACTTCACCCCATTCAAAAGAAATATCCTCCACAGTAGGTCTTACCGTATCTTCTCTAAAACCATACCAATAAACAAAAAAACCAATAACTACAGCAAAGATCACTAACCCTATAATAATTCCCTTACCGAGTCCTTTTGAATTCATCCTGAATCCTCTTTTTTATCAAATACTCTCAAAGTTTAAAACCCAATGAACTAAATATTCAGTGAAATAAACATCTCAAGGTTTATAAAACTTACAGAGATAGTTAACACCCTCACAACTTTAAACTTCAAAAACATTAGATAACATATGAAAGTATCTGAGTATCTCTGGGGAAAAATATTCCAAATAGGGATTCTGATCTCACTATCAACACTAAACATCACCATATACGGAACAACCAGATACCTCAAAGGACTAATGTACATAATACCCTGGGTGCGTTCAGCATTCATACTAGGAATAATACTAACTACGATAGGAGTAATAGGACTGGCAAAAACATGTAAAACCCATAGAAAATTCAAACTAGTCATAGGCAGATCACTATACCTGCCAACACTCCTAGCAATACTCTTAACAATCTTAATGCAAGGACTAACAATAAACCTGTTTAGAAACACGCAGTTCGTGTCCAGCATACTACTATTCTTGCTCGGATACATAACTTCATGGACAGCGTGAAAAAGTGATCAAGAATTGTAGAATTAGCAGCCGACGTGATAATACCTAACGAAAAAGAAGAAACAGGATTCGATCACTGGAAAATGATACAGGACTACAAAAACAAAAAGAGAAAAACAACAAAGAAGAATAAAAACAAGAAGAATAAACAAAAACATAGATAAAGTTATTTAAACCCCCATGAGGAAAACATATATACGTAAAAATTAAGTGAGGAAAAAGAAGAGAGAGCAGGGAAAAAACAAAGAAAACACAAAAATGTCACTTATATTCAAAAGAAATTTACTCGTGCTCCCAAACTACAACGCCCAGGCGTTGAAAGTGGGTTTGTAAAAACCTACTTATCAAGGGAGCCATCTCGAAAAAAAGAGACACTTATATCCAAATCAAGGTAATTAAAACCACAGGTGAAGTAAATGGTGAAAACAAACAGGCCAAGACACGGTTCAAAGGCACACAGACCATTTAAAAGGTCAAAAAGCACCAGGCCTAGTCTAAAGAACTATCAAAAAACAAAAGAAGAAAGAATAGAAGGAATACTAGGATACAAAGCAGGAATGACACACGTAATGGCGCTGGACACCAATGAAGACTCACCGAGCTACGGACAACAAATACAGGTGCCAGTAACCACGATAGAGTGCCCAGGGCTGAAAACCTATGGAATTAGGACGTACAAAGAGACAAAAGAAGGGCTAAAAATACATTCTCAATACTACGCGGAAAAAATAGATAAAGATCTAAAAAAGAAACTCCAAGCAGAAGGAGGAGAAGGAAACAAAGAAAAAACCAAACAAGCCGACGAAATCAGCGAAGTAAGACTAATGATGCACACGCAGCCAAGAAAAGCCAACCTAAAAAAGAAAAAACCAGAAATAATCGAGATCCCAGTACAGGGACCGAGCCAAGAAAACAAGCTTGAAAAAGCGGAAAAACTGCTTGGAAAAGAAATCAAGCCAAAAGACGTGTTCGAAGAAGGACAATACACAGATATAATAGGGGTTACAAAGGGAAAAGGAACACAAGGACCAGTAAAAAGATTCGGAATAAAAACACAGATAAGGAAAGCGAAAAAACACATAAGACACCCCGGAGCAATCGGAGGCTGGCACCCAGCAAGAGTGCTATGGACCGTTCCGATGAGCGGACAAACAGGATACCACAAAAGAACCGAACTGAACAAAGAAATAGTTAAAATAGGAGAAGACGGAGAAGAAACAACGCCAAAAGGCGGATACAAACACTACGGAGAAATAAACAACGACTACATACTCGTAAAAGGAAGCGTACCAGGCCCTAAAAAGAGACCAATACTCCTAAGGCACGCAGTAAGACCACCAAAGAAAAAAGAAACACTAGAAGTCAAAAAAATAGCCACAAACTCACACCAAGGAAAATAATAAAAAGTGATCAAAATGACCAAGACAAAAGTACACAGCACCGGAAAAACAAAGGAGAAAAAAGTAGAAATACCAACAACACTCCAAGAAAAAACATACAGAACCGACCTAATCCAAAGAGCACACAAATCAGAAAGAAGCAACAAATATCAACCAAAAGGCACGGATCCAAGAGCAGGATTCAGAACTTCAGCAGAATACAGAGGAAGAAGAGGAGTATACGGAACCACAAGAAACATAGGAAGAGCAAAACTACCAAGAATAATACACCCAGGAGGACGAATAGGACAAGTAAAAAGAGTACCACAATCAAGAGGAGGACACAGAGCACACCCACCAAAACCAGAGAAAAAAATAAAAAAACAGATCAATCAAAAAGAAAGAAAAAAAGCCCTCAAAGAAGCACTAAAAGCCACAACAGACAGAGAAAAAATAGAGAAAAGAGGACACCTAATACCAGAAGACCTCAAACTACCAATAATAGTTGACAACGAAGTAGAAAAATACAAAAAAACACAAAAAGTCACGGAACTGCTTGAAAAAATCGGTCTGGAAAAAGACCTAGAAAAATCAAGAGAAAAAAAGACAAGAGCAGGAAAAGGAAAAGCAAGAGGAAGAAGAAAAAGACAAAGAAAAACCGCACTAATAGTAACACAAAAAGACAACGGTGTAAAAAGAGCAACAAGAAACATACCAGGCGCAGAAGCAACAACAGTAAAACAACTATCAATAGAACAGCTAGCCCCCGGAGGACAACCCGGAAGACTCACAATCTACACCGAAAACGCACTGAAAGAAATAAAGAAAATAGAAAACAACTAAAAAGTGAACAAAAATGGCTGAAAAAACCGAAACAAAACCAAGAAACATAATAAAATACCCATTGCTATCCGAAAAAGCAATGAACGCCATAGAAATGGAGAATAAACTCGTGTTCATAGTCAAACAAAACTCGAGCAAAAAACAGATAAAAAACGCGGTCGAAGAACTATACGACGTAGAAGTAGAAGAAATCAATACACTAAACACAATGGAAAACAAGAAAAAAGCGTTCGTAAAACTCACAGCAGACCACAACGCAATGGACCTAGCAACCGACCTACAACTAATATAGAAACTTAAAAAAATCATTAAAAAAACAGAATAAAAAAGGTGAACAAAGATGGGAAAAAGACTAAAACAGCAAAGAAGAGGAAAAGGAACACCTACGTACAAAGCAAAATCACACAGATTCAAAACAATCACCAAATACAGACAAGAAAAAGAAGAAGTAGAAGCGGAGATAAAAGACATAATAAACGACCCATCAAGAACCTCACTAATAATGGAAATACAGTACGAAACAGGAGAAAAAGGATACCTACCAGCACCAGAAGGAGCACAGGTAGGAGAAAAAATAAAAACAGGTTACAAAGCAAAACCCGAACTACACAACATCACATCACTACAAAACATACCAGAAGGATACCCAGTATACAACATAGAGAACACACCCGGAGACGGAGGAAAAATAGCAAGATCATCAGGAGCACTAAGCTGGGTCACCGCAAAAGAAAAAGGACAAATACAAGTAACACTACCAAGCAAAAGAATCAAAATATTCCACCCAAAATGCAGAGCAACAATAGGAAAAGCAGCAGGCGGAGGGAGAACAAAGAAACCAATACTCAAAGCAGGAAAACAATACCACAAGAAAAAAGCAAGAGGACAAAAATTCCCAACAGTAAGAGGAGTGAAGATGGCAGCAGTGGACCACCCATTCGGAGGAAAAGAACACCACGGAGCAGTCACAAAGAAAGGAAAAACAGGATCACCAGGACAGCACGCGGGATCATTCGGAGCAAGCCGAACAGGAAGGAAAAAAGGAAAAAAGAAAAAATAACAAACAAATAGGGGCATAAAATGGCGGAAGAAGAATTCAAATACAGAGGAAAAACACCGGAAGAACTGAAAAAAATGTCCAGAGAAGAAGTAGCAGAACTACTGCCAGCAAGACAAAGAAGAACCCTGAAAAGAGGACTTACAAACGAACAAGAAAAACTCATAAACAAAATAAAAGAAAGCGATGACGAAGAACTCGTGAAAACACATCAAAGAGACCTCATTATACTACCAGAAATATTCAACAAAAAAATAAAGATCCACAACGGACAAGAATGGAAAACAATTGAGATAAAACCAAAGATGATAGGACACTATCTAGGAGAATTTGCAATGACAAGACCGGAAAAAGTCAAACACTCCGGACCAGGAATCGGAGCAACAAGAGGAACAAAATACCTATCCGTCAAGTAAAGGTGATAAAAATGACCTACAGCTATCAAGGACCAATGGAAAACACTGCAAAAGCCAAAAAAAGAAGAGAAGCAGTATCACCGAAAAAAACAATGGAAACATGCAGAGCAGTAAAAGACATGAAAGCGGAAAAAGCAATAGAATACCTAGACAAGGTCATAAAAGGAGAAAAACACGTACCCTACACAGTACACAAGAAAAAAACACCCCACCAAAAGAAAGGAACACCAGGAGGATACCCTGAAAAATCCGCGAGAAAAGTCAAAGAAACAATACAAAGCGCATTGAAAAACGCGGAACAAGAAGGACTGAACACGGAAAACATGAAAATAGTACATTCAGCCGCGAAAAAAACAGGATCAGTAAGAAAACCAAGAGGAAAACTAAGATCAAAATCAACGAACTACACGGACATCGAAATAATACTCAAACAAAAAAACACATAAAAAAATGATAAAATGAAAGAAAAAGAATTCATTCAAGGATCAATAAAAACACAAAACGCGAAAGAACTCCTGAGAAAAGAACTATCAAAAGCAGGACTAGTCAACATAGATATAGAACCAACCACACTAGGTCACAGAATCCAGATAATAGCGGAAAAACCAGGCCTAATAATAGGAAAAAAAGGAAAAACCGTGAACAGAATAAAAAAACAACTAGAAGAAGACCTGGGCCTAGAAGACGTGGAAATAGATGTAGAAGAAGTAAAAAGAAGAAACCTACACCCGGAACTAATAGCAAACTGGGTAAAATCAATGCTAACAAAAGGAATAAGAGCAAATAGAGCAACGAAAAAAGCAGTGAACGCCATAATGGACGACGGAGCAATGGGAGCAGAAGTAATAGTAACAGGAGTTATAACAGGAGCAAACACCTATTCAAGACAAGAAAAAGCATCAAAAGGATACCTCAAAAAAGCAGGAGAAGAAACAAACAAAATAAGAGAAACAACAGACAGCGTGATACTGCCACAAGGCAAAGTAGGGATAAAAGTCAAGATAGCACCACCAGAAGCACAGTTCAGAGACAAAACAGACCCAGAAGAATACATAAAATCAAGAACAAAACAAGAAGACGAAAATGAAGAAAAACCAGAAGAAGAAAAAAAGAATGAAAAGTGAAGAAAAATGGCTATAAAAAAAACACACGAACTAAGAGAAATGGGAAAAGAAGAGCTAAAAGAACAGCTCGATCAACTTCAAAACGAACTAGCAAGAGAAAAAGCATCAGTCGAATCAGGCACACAGCCAGATAGCCCTGGCGGAATCAAAGAATTAAGAAGAACAATTGCAAGAATCAAAACAATATTAAACGAAAGAGGTGCAAACGAATAAATGGCCCAAGAAGTCTGCCCAACATGCGGAATGCCAAAAGAACTCTGTGTATGTGAAGAAATCAGCAAAGAAGAACAAGAAATCACAGTAAAAATAGAAAAGAAAAGATACGGTAAAGAAATGACAGTGGTGGAAGGATTCGGAAATGAAATCAACCTGGAATCACTGGCAAGTGACCTGAAAAAACAACTAGCATGCGGAGGAACATACAAAGAAAAAGAAGGAAAAATAGAGCTACAAGGAAACCACAAGAGAAAAATGAAAGACATATTAAAAGACATGAACTACACAGAAGACCAAATAAACATCAAATAAATAAAAACCGCGGAAAGACAGAAAAAATGTCAAAAAAAGAAAAAGAAGCCCAAATAGTAATGGGCGAACTAATAGGCAGAAAAACAGAGGTAAAAGAAAGCACGGATCCGAACAAAAAAGGAATAAAAGGAAAAATAACGGACGAAACCAAGAACACGATCAAAATAGAAACCGAAAAAGGAGAAGAAAAAACCGTTCCCAAAAAAACATCAAAATTCAAATTCACGATAAAAAACCAAGAAATCACGATAAAAGGTGAAAAAATAAAACACAAACCCGAAGACAGAATAAAGAAAAACTGGAGGAAATACAATGACCTGTACAGATGAAAACTGCCCGGAACACGGATCAATAAAGACCCACGGAGACAAATTCAAAGTAAAAGTCACATCAACAAAACCAAAAGACACAATCATAGGAAGAAGAGAATACCTAGTCAAAGTGCCAAAATACGAAAGAAAAGAAAGAAGACACAGCAAAATAATGGCACACAAACCACCATGCAAAGAAGTGCAAAAAGGAGACACAGTCACAATATCAGAATGCAGACCAATAAGCAAGAAAAAACACTTCGTAGTGATAAAAACCGAGCAAAAAAGTGAATAAAAATGAAAGGACTAGCAACAAACGCAACAAACGCGATCCAAAAAGGAAGCAAAGTAAAAGTAGACGACAATAGCGGAGCAAAAGAACTAACAGTAGTTTCAAAAGAAGGAGAAGGAACAAGAAGACGAAGAAGAGCAGGAATAGGCATAGCAGGAATATTCAAAGCATCAGTAACAAAAGGAAACGTGGAAATGAGAAAAGAACTAGTAAGAGCAATACTGATAAGGCAGAAAAAAGAATACAGAAGACCAAGCGGAAGAAGAATAGAGTTCGAAGACAACGCCGCAGTACTGATAGACGAAAAAGGAGACCCGGTAGGAACGGAGATAAAAGGAGTAGTAGCAAAAGAAGTAGGAGAAAGACTGCCAAAAGTCGCTACAATCGCAAAAAACGTTGTATAAGTGATAAAAATGAGACAAAAAACCAAAAAACCAACAAAACAAAGAAAAAGAAAAGCAAACGCGCCATTACACCAAAGACAGAAAGAAATGGCGGTACAACTAAAACCAGAACTAAGAGAAAAATTCGAAAAAAGAAGAATACAAGCCAGAGAAGGAGACACAGTAAAAATAACAAGAGGAGACCACAAAGGAAAAACAGGAAAAATAAAGAAAATCGATCTAAGAGACTACACAATCCAAATAAAAGACATAGAAAGAGAAACACAAGATCAAGAAAGAATAAACATTAAATTCCAACCCTCAAATCTCATGATCACCAAATTAGACCTCGAAGACAACAAAAGAGAGCAAAAAATAAAAAAAGAAGCACAGATAGAGGAAGAAAAAGACGAGAATCAAGATAAAGAAAAACAAAAAGAGGATGAAAATGACAAACAGCAAGAGTAAGAAAAGACTAAGTGCTCCGAAAACACGGAAAATAGACAAAAAAAGCAACACCTGGACAGTAAAATCAGCTCCAGGACCACACCAATCACAAGAATCAGTACCAATAAAAACAGCACTAAGAGACCACTTAAAAATAACTGAAAACGGAAAAGAAGCGGAAAAAATAGTGAAAGAAGGAAAAATACAGATTGATAGAAAAACAATCAGGGACCCAAAGCACCCAATAGGATTCATGGACGTAGTAACAATCAAACCAATGGAAAAACACTACAGAGCAAACTACAACGAACAGGGAAAAATAGATTTCACAGAGATAAAAGACGAAGAAGAAGCAAAACACAAGCTAGGCAGAGTGAACAAAAAACAGAAAAAAAAAGGAGGAAAAACACAGATCACATTACACGACGGTAAAAACATCATAAACGAAGAATTAGAAACAGGAGACGCAGTTAAAATAAGCTTACCTGAAAAAGAAGTGGAGAAAATAATTAAACTCAAAGAAGGAAACCAAGCGTACATCACGAGCGGAAAACATGCTGGAGAAATCCAAGAAATAACCGGAAGAACACCAGGAACAAGCTCAAGACCACCACTAATCAAGCTGGAGAATATAGAAACACAAAAAGAGAACATATTCCCAATAGGAGAAAAAGAACCCGAAATAAAAACAAACACCAACAAAGACAAAGAGTGAGAAAAATGACCGATAAAGAAAAAATAGACGTAGAAAAAGTAACAGTGAACATGGGAGTAGGAAGTTCAGGAGAAAACCTTAACAAGGCACAAAAACTCCTGGAAAGAATCACGGGAAAAAATACTGTCAAAACAAGAGGAAAAACAAAAGTCCCGCAATGGGGAGTGCGAGAAGGAAAAGCACTCGGAGTGAAAACAACCCTAAGAAACAAAGAAGCGGAGAAATTCCTTGAAAGAGCATTCGAAGCAGTCGGAAACCAAATCGAAAGAAAAAACTTTGATGAACACGGAAATCTGAATTTCGGAATAGAAGAATACATAGACATACCAGGAATAGAATACGACGCGGACATAGGAATGTACGGAATGGACGTAAACGTAACAATGAAAAAATGGGGCTACAGAACCCAAAAGAGAAAAAAAGAACGGAAAAAAATACCTGAAAAACACAGACTCACACCACAAGACTCAATCAACTACCTCACGGACAAATACGAATTAGAAGTGAAAGAATAAACAGGTGAAAAAATGTCAAAACCAAAAGAACAAAAACAATCATACAGCAGAAAAGGAGAAAAACCAAGAGTATGCAGATTCTGCGGAAACAAACATGGAGTAATAAGAAAATACGGGCTGCAAATCTGCAGACAATGCTTCAGAGAAAAAGCAGAAGAACTAGGATTCAAAAAACTCTGTGGATAAAAAAACAAAAAAGTGATAAAAATGGATAGGCTAGAAGAAGCAATGATAAACCTCAAAAACTCGGAAGACGCGAGCAAAAAAGAATGCACGATAAAGCCAGCGTCAAAACTAATCGGGAACATACTCAAAATACTCCAGAAAAAGGACTACATAGGAGAATACGAATTCATAGACAATGGAAAAGCAGGAATCTACAGAGTAGAACTAAAAGGAAACATAAACGACTGCAAAGCAATCAAACCAAGATATCCAGTCAAGAAAAACGAATACGCAGACTGGAAAAAAAGATACCTACCAGCCGAAGGATTCGGAAACCTCATAGTAACAACACCAAAAGGCCTTATGACAGCGGAAGAAGCGGAAGAAAGAGAAACCGGAGGAAGAACAATAGCATACGTATACTAAAAAGAGTGATCAAAATGCAGGAAAAAATAGAGATACCGGAAGAAATCAATATAGAGATCTCCGAAAACAGAGTAAAAGCAACAAAAAACGGGGGCAAACTCGAAAAAGAATTCGACCTGGGAAAAATAGAGCTCGAAAAAGAAGGAAAAAAAATCACGATCAAAGCACCGGAACCAGTTAAAAAACACGAAAGAGCAATGACAGGCACAATAAAAGGAGAAATCCAGAACATGATAAAAGGACTACAAGAAGGACACGAATACAAACTCAGAATAATCTACAAACACTTCCCAATGAGAGTTAAAAAAGAAGGAGACAAAATCAAGATAGAGAACTTCTCAGGAGAACAAAAACCAAGATACGTTGACATAAAAGGAGACACAGAAGTCGAAATAAAAGGAGAAGAAATCACTGTGAAAGGAAAAGACAAGCAAAAAGCAGGACAAACAGCAGCAAACCTGGAACAAGCAACCTGGTTAAAGAACAAAGACCCAAGAGTATTCGAAGACGGAATATACATCGAGAAAAAACCAAGCAACTAAAAGGTGTGAAAAATGACCGAAGAAAACAAAAACGTGACACGGAAAAAAAGGAAAAAACCAAGCTTCAGAAGACAAAGAACCAGGTACACAAAACTAAAAGATAACTGGAGAAAACCAAGAGGAACACACTCCAAACAGAGAAAAGGAAAAAGAGAAGCACCTAAAAAACCAAACATAGGATACAGACAACCAAAAGAAATAAGAGGACTACCCCCCACGGGCTACGAAGACAAGCTAATACACAACCCGAAAGAACTGGAAGAACTGAACCCGGAAAAACACGCAGTTAGAATAGCCGGAAACGTGGGAAAGAGAAAAAGAGAAAAGATAATAGAAAAAGCAGAATCAAAAAACCTCAAAATAATCAATAAATAAAAGTGATCAAAATGAAACTCGACAAGGTAAAATCACTGGCATCAAAAGTAATGAATATAGGGGAAAAAAGAATCAAAATAGCCCACCCTGAAGAAGCAAGAGAAATAATGACAAGACAAGACGTGAAAGAAAAAATACAACAAGGAGCAATAGTTAAAAAACCAAAAAAAGGAACAAGCAGAGGCAGAGCCAGAAAGAAAAAACAGCAGAAAAAAGAAGGAAAAAGAAAAGGAAAAGGCAAGAGAAAAGGAGCAAAAGGAGCAAGATCAAAATCAAAGGATGAATGGGTGGAAAAAGTAAGAGCACAGAGAAAAAAACTAAAAAAGATCAAGCCACAGCTAAAACAAGGAGCGTACCAAGACCTGTACAAAAAAATCAAAGGAAACACATTCAAAAGCAAAAAACAACTAATGAACTACATAAAACAAAACGATCTTAAAAAAGAATAAAAAGGAGATAAAGATGGCAAAAGGAAAAACATACAGAGTTCCAAGACGAAGAAGAAGAGAAGGAAAAACAGATTACAGAAAAAGAATCAAATTAATCAAATCAGGAAAGAAAAGACTAGTCGTAAGAATACAAAACAACACAATCATAGCTCAGATAATCGAATACAATCCAGAAGGAGACAAAACAATCACACAAGCAATATCAAGAGAACTTGAAAAATACGGATACGAAGGAAACTGCTCAAACACACCAGCAGCTTATCTAACAGGCATATTAATAGGTAAAAGAGCACAAGAAAAAAGTGTGAAGGAAGCAGTGCTGGACATAGGGCAAAACACCCCTATAAAAGAAAGCAAGGTGTTTGCAGTGTTAAAAGGAGCACTAGAATCAGGTTTAGATATACCTCACGGAAAAGAAGCACTACCAAAAGATAAAAGAATAAAAGGAGAACACATAGAAGAACACAGAGGAGAAGAACTCAAAGTGGAAAAAATAGCTGAGGAAATAAAGGAAGAATAAACTCAAAAAAGAGATGATTAAAATGACAAAAAACTGGGAACCAAAAACAAAGATAGGAAGAAAAGTTAAGAATGGAGAAATAACCAGCTTCGAACAGATCTACAAAAAAGGAAAACCAATACTGGAGTACCAAATCACAGAAGAGCTACTCAAAAAGCTAGAAGACGAAACAATAGACGTGATGAGAGTAGCAAGGGTCACGGACTCAGGAAGAAAATTCTCACTAAACATAACAGTTGCAGTAGGAGACAAAAACGGACACGTAGCAATAGGAGAAGAAAAAGGAAACGAATTCGGACCAACAATAGAAAAAGCAGTGGAAAACGCGAAGAAAAACATGAAATCAATAAAAAGAGGATGCGGATCATGGGAATGTGGATGCGGAGAAAACCACTCAATACCCCTCACAGTAACCGGAAAAGAAGGATCAGTGGAAATAGAAATAAAGCCAGCACCAAAAGGAACAGGAATAGTAGCGGGAGAAACCGCTAAAAAAATACTCAAACTCGCAGGAATAAAAGATGTATGGACAAAGACCAAAGGAACAACAAGAACAAATAAAAACTACGCAAAAGCCACGCTCAAAGCCCTGCAACAAACAAGACAAATAAGACACAGGGAAAAAGAATAAAAGGTGAACAAAATGATAGCAGCAATCAGACTAAGAGGAAGAGTAAAAACAAATAAAAAAATAGAAGACACCCTAAAAATGCTCAAACTAAAAAACGTTCATAACTGCAGAATCCTACCAGAAGAAAAAAGCCACAAAGGAATGCTAGAAAAAGTAGAAGGATACATAACATGGGGAGAGATAAATCAAGAAACTCTGGAAGAACTAATCGAGAAAAAAGAGAAAGAAAAACCCGAAGACATGGAAAAAATAAAAGAAGAAGGAATAGATAAAGTATTCAAACTACACCCACCTAAAGGAGGATACAAAGGATCAAAAAAACAACCATGCAGCAAAGGCGGAGAACTAGGATACAGAGGAGAAGACATAAACCAACTAATCAAAAAAATGATCTAAAAGGTGAACAAAATGGCAAAGAAGAAAAAGAAGAAAAAAAGAGGAAGCAGAACACACGGACGAGGGAACACCAAAAAAGGAAGAGGAAAAGGAAGTAGAAAAGGAACAGCATCCAGAAAAGGCGGAAGGAACTACATGCACCTAGTAAAAAAACAAGGCGTACCAAAAAGAAAAGGATTCACAAGACACGGAAAAGAACAAAAAGGAATAAACCTAAGAGACATAAACGAAATGATCACGGAAGACACAGAAGAAATCAATCTGGAGGAAAAAGGATATCAAAAAGTCCTGGGCGGAGGAAATCTGAAAAAACCAATCACAGTAAAAGCTCAAAACTTCTCAAACTCAGCGGAAAGAAAAATAGAGGAAAAAGGTGGAGAAGCAATTAGAATAAACGAAGAAGAAAACGAGAATTAAAATAAACAACCGATCACAAAGATAAACAAATCATATAGGTGAAAAAATAAAGTGAACCTACAAAAACTACAACCCCTAATAGAACTTCTTCCCGAAGTAAAAGAGCCAGACATCACGCCAAAACTAAAGAAAAGACTAATGTGGACCGGGTTAGCTCTAACAATATTTCTAGTACTAGGAGTAATGACTCCAATAGGAACAGCAGTAGGAGAACAAGGAGAATTCCTACAAAGCCTACAGCAAATAACAGCATCAAGAATAGGAACACTAGCCTCACTAGGAATCGGTCCAATCGTAATGTCATCCATTATATTACAACTGCTCGTAGGAGCAGACATAATACAAATGGATATGAGTGATCCAGCGCAGAAATCAGTCTTCCAAGGAACGCAGAAACTACTTGCAATAGCATTCTGTTTCTTCGAATCAAGCGTATACGTAATAAGCGGATTTATACCACCACTAGGAGGCACTCTAACCGCAGGAGTATTAATACTACAGCTAGCCATAGGAGGAATAATCATAATATTCCTGGACGAAGTAGTATCCAAGTACGGAATAGGTTCAGGAGTAGGACTATTCATTGTAGCAGGAGTATCATCAACAATAATGTGGAGAAGCCTTAGCTGGGCAACAATCCCAGGAACCGATGAATTCATAGGACTCATACCACAAATAATGAGAGGAACAATAATGGGAGACATACCAACCACAGCAATATTCCCCCTATTATTCACAGCAATCATATTCCTAATCGTAGTCTACATACAGACCATGAAAGTAGAGATACCACTAACCTCGAGCCGAATGAGAGGAAGAGGAACAAAATACCCGTTAAAATTCATGTACCTATCAGTAATACCAGTAATCTTCGTATCAGCACTATTCGCGAACATACAACTATGGGGAATAGCAATGGATAGAATGGGAACCCCACTACTCGGAGAATTCCACGAAAACGAACCAGTATCAGGAGTAGCCTATTACCTGCAGGCCCCACACGGAGCCCTGGGAACACCTGAAGACGTTAGATCAACCATTAGAAACCCGAGAGTAATATTCCAGATAATATTCTATACCGGAGGAATGATACTCGGCGCAATAATATTCGGAAAATTCTGGGCCAAGATGAGCAACATGACCAGCGCGGACGTAGCGGATCAATTGAAAGGAATAGGTCTACATGTACCCGGATTCCGAAGAGACAAAAGAGTTATAAAAAGAGTTCTGGACAGATACATACCACCACTAATAGTTATATCATCAGCAGCAGTAGCCATACTAGCAGTACTAGCCGATCTAACAGGAGCAGTAGGAACAGGAACAGGAATACTCCTACTAGTAGGAATCCTATACCAAATGTACGAATCACTGGCAAGCGAAGAAGCATTCAAAGACATACCAGGAATAGATCCAAGCCAACTACCAACATAGCGACTTAAATACAGTTAAACTCACGGCTCACCCAAGACAGCCCCTTTCCAAAGGTGAAAAAATGAAAACAATAATAGTAGGCGTACCAGGAGGGGGAAAAACCACGGTCCTGGAAAAAGCAAAGAAAAAACTACCCAATTATGAAACCATAAAGTTCGGGACAAAGATGCTCGAAACAGCGAAAAAACAAAGGATAGCGGAAAACAGAGACCAGATAAGAAAACTAAGTCCAGAAAAAATCAAGGAACTGCAAAGAAAAACCATGAAGAAAATAAAACAAAAAGAAAACCTACTGGTGGACACGCACCTGGCAGTGGAAACACCAAAAGGAATAGTACCGGGAATGCCAAAATGGGCAATAGAAAAAACAAACCTGGACCGAATAATACTAATAGAAGGAGAACCAGAAGAAATAAAGAAGAGAAGAAAAAAAGACAAAACAAGAAAAAGAGACGACTTCCAGCTACCACCAAAACAACACCAAGAAATAAACAGATACTACGCAGCAACCGTATCAACAATAACAAGCTCACCAATACAAATAATCAAAAACAAGCCAAACAAAGCCGAAGAAGCAGCTGAAAAGCTCGTGAAAACCATAAAAAATAACGAAAAATAAGGAGATAAAATGGATCCACAAATAACAATAGCAATAATCGCAATAGCCGTATCATCTCTATCCACGACAATACAAAAACTCATGACAAACCAGGACAAAGTGGATAAAATAAAAGAAAGAATGAACGAACTGAAAAAACAATCAAAGGAAGATCCCGAGGACAAAGGCACACAAAAAGAAATGATGTCACTCTCCAAAGAAATGATGAAACACAACTTCAAGCCAATGCTAATCACCATGGTGCCAATCTTCCTAGTAATAATCTGGCTAAGAAGAAGATACGCAGAAGCAGGAGTAGTAGCACACCTACCAGTACTAAACATAGGACTAACCTGGATATGGTGGTACATACTAATCTCAATATCCGTGAGCCTGATACTAGAAGGCATATACAAAACTCATAGAAAGAAAAAGAAGAAAAACAAAGAATAAAGATGATAATAACTATTTCTGGAAATCCAGGCGCAGGAGACACAACAGCAGCAGATATGCTAGGAAAAGAACTAAACTACGAAGTAATAAAAGTCGGAGAAATCTACAAAAAACTAGCAAAAGAAAAAGAACTCGAACCAGATCAACTCTGGGAACAACAAGAAAAAAACCCTGAAAAACTCAAAGAATTTCACAAAGAACTGGATC
This sequence comes from Candidatus Iainarchaeum sp., assembly GCA_003553825.1. Taxonomy (GTDB): domain Archaea; phylum B1Sed10-29; class B1Sed10-29; order B1Sed10-29; family B1Sed10-29; genus B1Sed10-29. Next base: position 5,640 of record PWFL01000039.1, on the reverse strand, counting down.
AAAAACAGAAAAAAATAGCAAAAGAAAAAGAAAACATAGTGATAAACGGAAAACTAAGCGCACACCACATCCCAAACGCAGATCTAAAAATCTTACTAACAGCAGATATAAAAGAAAGAGCAAAGAGAATCCTTATGAGGAAAAAACTGGGTAGAAAGAAATACGCAGAAAAAGTAGATGAAGAAAAAGCACAAAAAGACGAAGAAAAAGAACTGAGCCAAAAAAAACTAAAAAAACAGATCGAAAAAATAAAGAAAAGAGAGAAAAAAGAAAAACAACACTGGGAAAAGATATACGAATACAACTACCTGGAAGACCGGGAAAAATACGATTACGTTATAGACACGACCAACAAAAGACCCAGTGAAGCCGTGGAAGAGATAAAGAAAAGGATAAAACAGGTAAAAGATGAATAAACCAAAAGGAATAATTCTAATAGACAAACCAAAAGGGAAAACAAGCCCAGAGATAACCAATGAAATAAGCGAGAAATTAAAAACAAAAGCAGGACACTGTGGAGCACTTGACCCCTACGCAACCGGTCTATTACCAATAACACTTGGAAAAGCAGTTAAAATACAGGAGTATCTACAAAAAAAAGACAAGAAATACAGAGTAGAGGTAGAAACGGAAAAACAAGTATCAAAAGAAAAAATGAAAACAGCCCTGAAAAGTTTTGAAGGAAGGATCAAGCAGATACCACCGGAAAAATCAGCAGTAAAAAGAGAAGAAAGGGAAAGAAAGATATACAAAATAAAACACATTGAAAAAAAAGGAAAAAAACATGTTTTCAACGTGGAATGCCAGCACGGAACCTACATAAGAACACTAGTAAAGGATCTGGGAGAAAAGATAAATACAAACATAGACCTCATCAACCTGAGAAGAACCAAAACAGGAAACTGGGCTGAAAAAGACGCTTGGAAACTTGAAGAAATCAATCAACTAATAGAAAAAGAAGAAATAGAAAAAGCAATAATCTCCATGAAAGACGCATTAAAAGAATTACCTGAAATAGAGATCAAAGAAACTGCTTTAACATCAATAAAACACGGAGAAGATCTAAAAACACCTGGAATAGAGGAGATCAATGGAAAAATAAATAAAGGAAAAACAGTAATATTAACACAAGGAAACACAGCCATAGCACTGGGAACAGCACGGAAAGACAAGAAAGAGATAAAGGGAAAAGGAATAGCAGTAAAAACAGATAAGGTATTAACCAAAAATTGAAAGAGACCATTAAAAAAAGCTGGGATGGCAGAGCGGTAATGCGCCAGTTTCTAACGCTTTGAACAGCATTAGAAGGCGATCCTGGAAAGCTGGTGGCCTCACGGCCACAGGGGTTCGAATCCCCTTCCCAGCGTGAATAAAGTAAAATCAATAAAGAAAGAAACTGATCAAAAAAAGCCTTTATAAAGAAGGAGTAATAGAAATATACTTACACGTGAATTCGTTTCAACTACAATTCACTCAAATCTACTTTCCATTGGCGAGCCAAAAAGAAACGGCGTTGACCCATAGAAAAAGAAAAGAACAGAACACCATCCTCTAAGAAATAAGAGGATGTAAACACAGCAATACAGAGAGAAAGAGACTCTAATACATTAAAAGTAGATCAAAGACCCAATCATCTACTAAAAAAGATAATGAGGAAGATAAAATGCCAGAAGCACAGCAAATAGTTAGAATAGCGGGAAAAAGCATCAACGGAGACATGCCCATAAGAACAGGATTCAAAGAAATCAAAGGAATAGGCAGAAATCTATCCAAATCAATAGCAACCGCACTAATCAACGAAGAAAAAGAACTGGACATGGAAACAACACTAGGAGACTTAACAGATGAACAGATAGAAAAAGCGGAAGAAATAATAGACAACCCAAAAGAATACGGAATACCAAGTCACTTAATGAACAGAAGAAAGGACAGAGAAACAGGAGAAGACAAACACCTAACAGGATCAACCCTGGACCTACAGAGAAAAAGAGACATAGGATTCATGAAAAGCATCCAATCATACAAAGGAATAAGACACAAACACGGGCTAAGAGTAAGAGGACAAAAAACAAGAACAACAGGCAGAAGTGGCCTAGAACTAGGAGTAGAAGTGGACAAAAAAGACCTGGAAAAATAGTGATAAAAAATGAAAAAGAAAAGCAAGAAATACCAAAAACCAAGGCACCCATGGAACTGGCAGAACCTAGCAAAGGAAAAATCATTAAGACAGGACTACGGGCTAAAAAACAAGAAAGAAATCTGGAAAGCAGAATCAAGAGTCAGAAAATACAGAAAAATAGCAAGACAGATAATCGGAGAAGAAGAAACAGAAACCCAAGAAAAAAGAGAAAAATTCCTCAAAAAACTAAGAAAACAAGGACTCATAAGAAAAAACGGACAAATAGACGACATTCTATCAATGACCACCAAAGACTACCTGGAAAGAAGACTACAAACACTAGCATGGAGAAAAGGCTACGGAAAAACACCAAAACAAGCCAGACAACTCATAACACACGGACACATCAAAGTCAACGGTCGAAAAACCACAAAACCAGGAATGATAATCTCGAAAAAAGACGAAGACACAATAGACTGGTACAAACAACCAATAGAACACGCAGAATCAGACAAAAAACCTAAAAAAGAAACAAGAAAACAAACAACCACAGAACAACAAAGAAAAAAACCAGAAAAACCCGAAGAAACAAAAGAAGTTGAAAAAACAAAGGAAAAAGAAACAGAATCCGAATCAGAGTACCAAAAAATAGTAAAAGAGAACATACCAGAAGTAAAGAAAAAAGCAAAAAAATTCACTGAAGAAGAATACAAAGAACTACTGGAAGCAGAACAAGAAAACAAAGACAGAAAAACGCTCAAAAACTGGATCGAGAAACAAATAGAGAAACAAGGTGAATAAACATGAGAGAAAAATGGGGAATAGCACACGTGCACTCATCCAAAAACAACACCATAATCACAATTACAGACTCAACAGGATCAGAAACCCTGGCAAAATGCAGCGGAGGAATAGTCTCCAAAGCAGACAGGAAAAAAGGAGAACCGCACACCGCAATGGAAGCAGCAAAAAGAGCAGCAGAAGAAGCATCAGAAAAAGGACTAAAAGGGATACACATAAAAATAAGAGCACCAGGAGGCCACAAAGCAAAAATGCCAGGACCAGGAGCACAAGCAGCAATAAGATCACTATCAAGAAGCAAACTAAGCGTGGGAAAAATAGAAGACGTCACACCAATACCACACGACGGAACAAAGAAACCAGGTGGAAAAAGAGGAAGAAGAGTATAACCACTAAAAATAGAAAAAGAGCCGGATAAAATGAATATAAAAAACATGAAAGAAGATGAAAAAAAACTGGAGTTCACACTCGAAGACTCAAACCCCCCGACAGCGAACGCGATAAGAAGAACACTGCAAAGAGAAATACCAACTCTAGCAGTAACAAAAGTAAGCTTCTTTCAAAACAGCACCCCCCTATTCGACGAATACATAGCACACAGAATAGGCATGACACCACTATCAACACCAAAAGACTACGATAAAGAAGAATCAAACCCAACAACAATGATGACACTCACAGCAAAAGAACCAGGAATAGTACACGCGGAAGAAATAGACATAGAGGACCCAAAAGTAAAACCAGTATATCCCAAAACACCAATAGTAAAACTGGGAGAAAACCAAGAAATCGAACTGGAAGGAACAATCAAACTAGGACTCGGAAAAGAACACGCAAGACACAAACCCTGCCTAGCAACCTACAAAACGGAAACCGACAAAGAAGCAAAAAAAGACCCGGAAACAAATTTCCACTTCACAGTAGAATCGTACGTGAAAAAAGAACCGAAGAAACTACTGGAACAGTCACTAAACATAATCGAAGAAAAAGCAAACGAGTTAAAAGAAAAAATAGAGGAAACAGAATAACAAGATCAAGAACACTGGAAAGCGGGGATGCCTGAGCGGTCAAAAGGGCATGGTTGAGGGCCATGTGGCTTAGTGCCTTCACGGGTTCAAAACCAAGAAGAGGTCACAGGCCTCTTCAGGTGAACATCCCGTTCCCCGCATCCCCGTACACCCGATAAAAAAGTGATAAAATGACAAAAGTAAGAAAAAACATACAGAACCAAAGATTAAGAAACCTGATAAAAGAACTAAAACAAGAAAAAGGAATCTGGAAAGCACTAGGTGAAGAACTGAACAAGCCAAACAGAAAAAGAGCAGAAGTCAACCTCCACAAACTGAACAAAGAAATGGAAAACGGAGAAATAGCGCTAGTACCGGGAAAAGTACTCGGATACGGAAAACTGGACAAAGATAAAAAAATAAAGATAGCGTCACTCAACTACTCAAATAAAGCACTTCAGAAAATAGAAAAAACAAAAACAAAAGCACATACAATAGAAGAAATAAAAGAACAAAACCCATCAAAAGAAAAAATGAGGATAATAAAGTGATGAAAATGCACATAATAAACGCTGAAGGAAAACCCCTCGGAAGAATCGCGTCCGAAGCAGCTGAAAAAGCACTCAACGGAAAAGAAGTTAGAATAATAAACTCCGAAAAAGCAATAATAGTGGGGCAACAACAAGAAATAATAAACAAATACACTGAAAAATTCCAACTAAGAGACCTGGGAAACCCGAGAAAAAGTCCAAAAACAATCTCAAGAAGACCTGACCTATTCATAAAAAACACAGTAAAGAAAATGCTGCCAATGGAAAAACAAAGGGGAAAAGACGCGCAAAAAAGAATAAAAGCAGTAATGGGAGACCCGGAAAAACAAAAAGAAGAAACAAAAAACGAAATAACGGAGAAAAAAGACAAACCACACATCACAATCAAAGAACTATGCAAATCACTGGGAAAAGAAAACTAAAAAAAGGATAAACATGACCGACCACGCATTCGCAAAAGGAAAGAAAAAAGAAGCCGTTGCAAAAACAACGGTAAAAAAAGGAGAAGGAACGATCAAAATCAATAATCAACCATTGAAACTATATACACCGGAACTATACAGAAAAATGATCAAAGAACCGATCAAGATAGCTGAAGATATACTAGGAGAAGAAGAAATCCAAGGAATAAAGATAAAGACAAACGTGAAAGGAGGAGGAAAAGCAGGACAAGCGGAAGCAACCAGAACATCAATAGGAAAAGCACTAGTAGAATGGAGTGACTCGGAAGAACTCAAAGAAAAATACAGAGAATACGACAGATCAATCCTAGTGGACGACTACAGAAGAAAAGAACCAAAGAAACCACTGAGAAAAGGAGCAAGAGCCAAGCCAATCAAATCCTACAGATAAAAAAGAGGCGAACCAAAAATGATGATACCAATAAGATGCTTCAGCTGCGGAAAACCCATAGCACATCTCTGGGAAGAATACAAACAAAGAAAAGAAGACGGAGAAGACCCAGAAGAAGTACTAAACGATTTAGGACTGGAAAGATACTGCTGCAGAAGAATGTTCGTAGCACAAAAAGACCTGATAAATGAAATGAACCAATACTCACGCATGGGGCCATAGGGTAGCCTGGCATCCTACCACCCCGGGGCGGTGGTGACGTGAGTTCAATATTAAGAGGAGTCCACAGGGCTCTTCTGATGAAAATCTC
>PWFL01000035.1 GCA_003553825.1 Candidatus Iainarchaeum sp. | reverse complement strand
TGTTAACGAAAGAAAACTACATCACCTTCCTGCTATCCGGATCCCTACTCTGGTCGGTGATAAGCGTGTGCTTCAGCTCAATGCCCGTGTCCTTCATAACTGAAAAACACCGTAAAACACTGCCATATATACTGATGTCACCTGTCAACCGAATATCCTACATGTACGGTAGAATAAGCCAAGCAGTACTATCAATAATCATCAAAAACGTGCCTGTACTTATACTTGGGTTCATACTAGGATTCCAGTTTATAGGCAACATTTTCACAGCCCTATTAATATTTCTATTAACATTTATAGCGTTCTCAGGCATAGGCTTGATGTTAGCATCTCTAGCTGCCTGGAAGGAAGGATTCATACAAGGATCACATGTATTCAAGGAAGCACTGTACCTGACTTCAGGAGAACACTACCCACTAGCCGTTTTCCCCGGCTCAGTTGAAAGAGTATTCAGGCTACTGCCAACCACTCAAGCCATAGACGCCCTGAGAAAAGTAGGAATGGAAGGAGCCTCGATTACGCAGGTTTCGGGAACCCTGATATACCTCACCGTACTATCAGTGATCACGATAACAATAGGAATACTTCTATTCAAAAAGATAGAGAAGAAAGCCATGTTACTGGGAATATAACTAACTCTTCAAAAAGAAAACCGAATAAAAAACCCGGCGATAAAATCGACTATCAACGAACATACGTTAAACGTCTAACGGAAGATTTTTATATCTACCAATCCTAAACAAATCCAAGGTGAAAGAATGACAGGAATCAGCGCCTACGGAACATCCATACCACTGAGAAGAATAAAAGTAGAAGAGATCGCTAAACAGTGGGGAGATAATCCTGAGAACATAAAAAACGGATTAAGAGTAAAAGAAAAAACCGTTAGAAACCACGACGAAGACAGCGCCACGCTAGCAGTCGAAGCATCAAGAGAAGCAATAAAAACTAATCAGATAAATGCAAAACAAATAGAAGCAGTGTATGTTGGATCCGAATCACCACCCTACGCGGTCAAACCAACCGCAGGAATAGTAGCGGAAGCAGTTGGAGCAACACCAAACCTCACCGGAGCGGATCTAGAGTTCGCGTGCAAAGCAGGTACCGCAGGGATACAAGCCGCGATAGGCATGATAAAGAGCAATGAAATAGACAAAGCCCTAGTAATAGGAACCGACACATCACAGTCAAGTCCTAATAACGCTCTTGAATACTCAGCAGGATGTGGAGCAGGAGCACTAGTACTGGATAAACAAGGAGAAATAGCCGAGATAAAGAAAACCACATCTTACACAACCGACACACCAGACTTCTGGAGAAAGGCTCACAAAGAATTCCCTGACCATGGGGGAAGATTCACAGGAAAACCAGCATACTTCAAACACGTTATCAACTCAACAAAAAACCTACTCGAACAAACCGGGAAAGATAAAGAAGAGTTCGACTACTTCATCTTCCACCAGCCAAACGGCAAGTTCCCGTTAAAAGCAGCCAAAAAACTAGAAATACCAAAGGAAAAAGTAGAACCAGGGCTCGTGACACCCAAAATAGGAAACACCTACTCGGCAGCCACTTTCCTTGGATTATCCAACGTGCTCGACAGGGCAAAACCAGGACAAGAAATACTGCTCACATCCTACGGATCCGGAGCCGGAAGCGATTCATTCTGGATAAAGATGAAACAACAGCCAGAAAACAAACTCGAGAAAAAGAAACCGGAAAAAACACTGGAAGACAAGATCAACAGAAAGAAATACGTGGACTACGGAACCTACGCAAGCTACATGAACAAACTAAAAGAGGTGTACTGATGAGAGACGTAGTAATAATAGGAACAGGACAAACAAAGTTCGGAGAAAAATGGGAAAAAAGCCTAAAAGCCCTGATGGCAGAAGCAGGAGTAAAAGCAGTCAAGAACTCAAAGATAAAAGGAGAAGAAATAGACGCACTATACACAGGATGCATGGCATCCGGAAGACTAGTAGGACAGGAACACATAGGAGCACTAGTAGCCGATCAAGTAGGACTAAACCCAATCCCATCCACCAGAGTAGAAGCAGCATGCGCATCAGGAGGAACAGCACTAAGAACAGCCTACCTATCAATCAAATCAGGAGAACACGATTTAGTGGTAGCTGGAGGAGGAGAAAAAATGGGGGACGTCCCAACGGAAAGAGTCAACTACGCACTAGGAGGAGCAGGAGACCAAGAAACCGAGATATTCAACGGAGCAACCTTCGCAGCTCTATACGCATTAATGGCAAGAAAACACATGGAAAAATACGGAACAACCGAAAAACAACTCGCAGAAGTATCAGTGAAAAACCATGAAAACGGAGCAAAAAACCCATACGCACAGTACCAAAGAGAAATATCCGTGGAATCAGTGATGAACTCACCTGAAATAGCCTCACCACTAAAACTATTCGACTGCTCACCAATAACCGACGGAGCAGCATCAGTAGTACTCACAACCAAAGAAAAAGCCGAAGAAAAAGGAAAAGACTACATAGAGATAAAAGCATCGGCACAAGCAAGCGACACACTCAACCTCGCGAACAGAAAATCAATAACTGAAATAAAAGCAACTCAACAAGCATCAAGAAAAGCCTACGAACAATCAGGAATAAAACCGGAACAAGTTGATTTCGCTGAGGTACACGACTGCTTCACCATAGCTGAGATACTAGCAATGGAAGACCTAGGATTCTACGAAAAAGGAGAAGCGGCAAAAGCAGTTGAACAGGGAAAAACCAAACTGGAAGGAGAACTACCGATCAATCCATCCGGAGGACTAAAAGCAAAAGGACACCCGGTAGGAGCCACGGGAATAGCACAAGCAATAGAAGCCTACAAACAGCTAACCGGAAAAGCAAAAGAAAGACAGATAGAAAATCCAAAAACAGCACTAACCCACAACATAGGTGGAACAGGAGCCACCGCAGTAGTCCACATGTTCCAAAAACCAAGCAAGGAGGAATAAAAATGCAAGAAGCAATACCCCTGAACTGGAGAAAATACCCTGAAAGATACAGATTAGAAGGAACTCACTGCGAGGAATGCGGACAGGACTTCTACCCAAAGAAAAATATCTGTCCAAACTGCAGAAGAAAAGGAAAGCTAGAGGACAAACAGATGCCTAGAGAAGGAAAAATAATAAGCTATTCAAAAGTAAAAGCATCACACAAAGACTTCAAAGACGAAACACCCTACTACGTGGCTCTGATAGAACTGAAAAACGGAGTAACAATATTCTCACAAGTGGTTGATTCACTGGACAACGAAGTAGAGATAGGAGCGGAAGTGGAGAAGGTATTCAGGAAACTTAACGATAAAAAATACGGAGTAATCGCGTACAGCCACAAATTCAGAGTCAAGAAATAAATAAATCAAAAATAACTCAACAACTTTAAACTTTTCAAGTAATTCAAACAGATTAAAGAAGATAATAGAGAAATGCACGGAGAGAGATTTGAACTCTCGAAGGCACTAAGCCACTAGGTCCTAAGCTTGACCAAAAAGCAGTTAATTAAAACTGCTTATTTCTAGCCCCTTTGACCACTCGGGCATCCGTGCATAGGTAAAGTATCTTGTCACGATTCTTAATAGGTATTTTATTTAATATATTATTAAATTCTTCCTTGTTTAAATATACATTCCAATATTTCTTTTGGTATTTTTTATTAAGCCAGCTATCTATCTTAGGTTGAAAACTATTCATTTCTAACAACTTCTTAATCGATTTACTAAACTCTCTGTCCTTTGTAGTAACCCCAAAGTAGTGACTATGAATACCTCCATCTGTATCGAATACACCTGCTAGAAAAGATAACTGTAGAGATTTATTAGACTGAAGAACCCAATTAGGCAGTTTAAATTCATCTTTACTCCCAATAGGAACGTTAAATACATGATGAAAGAAATTTTTTACTATTTTACTATTTATCTCTAACATAAATCTGGTCTTTCTGTTCGGTCTTTTATCCTCAATTTCTCGTATTATAGGCTTAGCTTTAAATTGTGTTTTAAAAATTCTTTTGAGAATTAAGATAAAATCTCTGTTAGCCAATTCCACAATAACTCTATTTTTACCTTTTTTTAAGTGTCCATCTCCGTAAATTACTCCTGCTAAGTAACATAGTTTCTTATTAATTTCAAAAGGTAAATGAATTGAGTAAGATGACTTGTGAGAAGGATGAAAAATTAAAATATCTTCTCTTTTTTCGTGGTCAAATTCTTCTTTTAAATAATCAATAAATTCATTATAGTTCATATTTTTCTCTTAAAAATACTTATTCAAGCTTTATAACTCTTTTCCAACTAATTTGAGTTGATAATAGTGATTAAAATGCTCCGACCGGGATTTGAACCCGGGTCTCAGGCTATCTTCAATCCCAAGTTATCAAAGTTTTTCTATTGAATATATACCTCAGGATTTCGAAAGGCCCGAATCCTTGGCCACTAGACTATCGGAGCTTTGAAATATTGGTAATCTATTAATCTTCTTCTTTATTTTAATCTTTTGCTCCTTAAAAAACTATAGTTATGATTAACAAGAAGATTTAAAAAACACGAATCATCGAGTAATCCTTAAATACATTGCTAGCAATAAATAGTGTGATTAATATGCCTTCAACAATAGTGAAAAAAAGAAGACTCAACAGACTGATCTGCAGAAAATGCAAGGCTAGAAACCCGCCAGAAGCAGATAAATGTAGAAAATGCGGTTCAAAACAGCTTAGAATGAAGAGTAAAGAAAGAAGAGGAATATCCTAACTTTCTTTGATCTAGTTGAAGCTTTTTTAAAAGAGTTTTTCAACCCTATTTCTATTGATTTATAAAACCAAAAGACTTATAAATCATGACTTCATCATGATATATGCGACATCAGCGAATGAATCATGACTGGATTCACCGATGAAGTCGTGATAAGAACCCAACCACCTCCATTCCAAACACCCGCCAAATCAGGGATCAGTGGAATAGATACATATGGATATAGAACCGGAAGACGAAACCGAAAAAGAGTTCCAGAACTTAATGTTCGATGTAAAGTACGATAAAGAGGAATTCAAAGACCCGGAAACGATCGGTTTACTGCTATACAGGCTGTCCAAAGAAAGGAAAAAGACAAATCATCTATTCAAAGAGATAACAGAGAAACTAGAAGAAATAGAAAAAGGAGTACAGAGCAAAGAGATTACCAAAGAAAGTAAAGTAGATAAACAGATGCTTTCAAAGACCGATGAAAAAATATACGATTACGTTCAACAGAACGGTAAGGTCGACGCAGCCGATGTGAAGAACGAGTTCGGTTATAAGGGGAGGAATGCCGCTTCAGCAAGATTGAACTCCCTGTACAAGAAAGGATTCCTGAACAAGGAACGCGTTGGAAAAAGGGTTCTTTACTGGGCCAAGGGGTAGTTCAGCCTTTAATCCACCTCCACCCGGATCCCCCTTGTCCCTTTTTCTCATTTATTTCTAAATATTTCTAAAATTGGTTAAATTTAAAACTAGTTGAACTATTATTCTGTACTGCATCTGAATCTTCTGATAGGGCTTCCTGGATCGATCACTGTGTACTCCACTTCCTCTTCAAATCCTTCACCTACGTGTTCTACATCTATGAGCGCTACTTCATCTGGTTCGAGCACTCCGTCAGGTGCTTTGGTGAAATTTATATCGGTTGCATGGTCCCCATTTTCATATACTGAGACACTTGAATCAGTTATCATTAATCCTCCTGTGTTTCTTACTGTGAGAGTAGCGTTTTCTGGATTGCCAAGATGTATCTCGCAGTTGGTTACCGTGAATACCTGTCCCTCTGTTTCCACTCCTGTGGGCTTGTCCACTAGTTGTGCCGCCCAGTACCATACTCCTATGGCTGATATGATTGATATGGCTATGAGTAAGACAGTTGCAATGACCGGTGATATACCTTTTCTCATCCGTATTCACTTTCCTTGAAGAGCAATTTTCCTATATTTACAAATGGTCTTTATTATTATAAACCTTTCCCACCTTAATCTTTAAACTAATAAAATGTAGATTTGGATGGAGTCATGACTAGAGGTAATAAAGAAAAAAGAGAGAAGAAAGCTTAAGATACTAAATGGTTTTTATACTTCACTTTAACTGCAGGTGAAACTGGTTGAAGCTACACCTTCACCAGTAAGTGTGTACTGTTCTCCAGCAGAAAGATTTAATGTGACATTGAAGTAGTCTACATCCCCAGCAGATAGTTCATTAATTATAAATTCATCTTCTTCTCCGGCTGGACCGTAGATTCTTACTGTTTGACCCTCTAAATTGGTTCCTGTTGGGTTCCTGATCATCACTTCATTCTCCGTTGTGTCACAGTCTTCCACACTTAGAGTTACTGGATCGTCTCCAAGTCCTGCTGGTTCCGCTGCTAGTTCTGCTACCCAGTACCATACTCCTACTGCTGCTATGACTGAGATTGCGATCAGTAGTACAACTGCTATAACCGGTGATATACCTTTTCTCATATATCTTCACCTCCGTTTTTCAATGTTATCTTGATTTGTTGAAAGGGTTATTCTTTATAAGCTTT
>PWFL01000003.1 GCA_003553825.1 Candidatus Iainarchaeum sp. | reverse complement strand
TTCTTGTTTCGTCCGATACTTGTACTCGTGCGTCTCTGGTGATCTTCGCCGTTTTGTTGTCTTTGTCCGATCCTATATCTTCGTATTCCACGTGGATCGGTACGGTGTATACTCCTGGCATGGTGTCTTCTTTGACATTGAATTTGTAGCTAGTGGTGAATTTGTCGTCGGGATTCATTCTTGATATGTAGAACTCGTTCTGGATTGCTTCTAGTTGCGGTACTTCTCCTGCTCTGAATGTCATGTTTCTGTAGGTCGCTGTTCCTGTGTGACGGAAGTCCACTTGTAGTATGATGCTTTTGAATCCTATCTCAGGATCGGTAGGCAGGGTTGAGTAGTCATCTATCCATAGTTCTCTTTCTGTTCCATCTACTACTCTCCCTCTTCGGTGTGATGCGATTGTTACTGTGGCTATTAGCAACAGAAAGATCGGTATTGCCAGGAGTGTTCGTTTTTTCATGATATCACTTTATTTATTCACGACTTGATTTATGCAGTTTATGTTAACGTCTATTAACATATATAAAAGTGATGGTTTTTATTTTTCCAGGATTTTTGATAATTCCTTTGCTAGGTTTTCGGCTTTATCTTTCAGTGAGTAGGAGAACTCTTTTTTTCTCCATTCGAGTATGGTCATGTATATTGATCCTATGAATATTTCTGAGAATGTCTTGGGATCCACATCCTCTGATACTTCTCTTTTCTCTTGAGCTTCTCTGACCATATCTATGATGTTCTGCATTTTTTCTTTCCTGTATTCTTGGAATTTTTCTCTTAGTTCAGGGTGTTCTGCGAATAGATCTTCGTGGAACAGGAAAGCAGCTAGATGAGGGTTTTTCTCTAACTTGGAGAAATTAGCTTTTATCGTGGATTCCAGGAGTTCTGGTAGTTCTTCGAATCTTTTTTCTTCTAGTTGTTCTTGATGCAGTACTTCTTCCACGAGTTGTTTTAGTATGTCTTTTTTGTTTTCGAAGTGTCTGTATATTGCTGCTTCGGAGATTCCTACTCTTTCGGCTATATTTCGTATTGTTAGGTTTTCTTTTCCTTCTGCGTAGATTATCTCCAGGGTTGCTTCGAATATTTCTTTTTTTCTCTTTTCCGTTGTTTTTCGTTTTCCCATATCTATGTTAACATACATTCACTTATAAAAGGTAGATGGTTTAGTTTATGGTTTTTTAGGGTTTACCCTACTTGTCCTGGTTCGGGTCTTTCTCCGAGTGTTAGTTCTACTTCTTGTTCTTCTCCGTCTCTTTCTATGGTTACTGTTATTTCTTCTTCCGGATCTAGGTTTTGTGCTATGTAGGAGATCAAGTGGTTTATGCTTCTTATTTCGTCTCCGTTTATTGCTGTTATGATGTCTCCTCCTAGTTTGGTGTCTTGTTCCCATATCTGTTCGGTGTAGGTTCCGCCCCTTAGTCCTGCTTGGTCCGCTGGTCCTCCTTCAACTACTTCTGATATTAGTACTCCTGTTTTTTGATCTGTATCCATTTTTTCAGCTATCTGTGGGTTCATAGTTCTTCCTTGTATCCCTATCCAAGCGTGTTTGTATTCTCCTTCGTCTATAAGAGAGGGAACTACTCTTTCCATTGTCTGTACTGATACTGCGAATCCTATTCCTATGAATGTTCCTGTTCCTGTTCTTATAGCTGTATTTATTCCTACTACTTCTCCGTGCATGTTTATCAATGGCCCGCCGGAGTTTCCTGGATTTATGGCTGCATCGGTTTGTATCACGTTCGGTATTGAAAATCCTGCTTCCGTATCCAGTAAACGGTCCTTTTGGCTGACTATCCCTCTGGTTATTGTTCCTTCCAGCCCAAATGGATTTCCAAGAGCTACTACTGAATCACCTGGACTGGTTTCTTCCATTGTTCCTCTTGGTATTGGTTTTAAGTCTGTTCTGTCCACATTTAGTACTGCGATATCAGAATAGATGTCCTTTCCCACGACCTCAGCTATTTCCATTTCTCCGTCCGGGAAGGTGACTCTGACCTCGTCTGCTCCCCTTAGAACGTGTTCATTGGTTATTATATGGCCTTCATGATCGTGCACAAATCCGGATCCCTGTCTGGATCCTTCTGCTGTACCTCTAACTTCTATTAACACTACTGAAGGAGATATTTCTTCGTAAAGTGCTCGTAAATTGGGTTCCTGCCCTTCGATAGGATCGAACCTAGGCGTGGTTTCCACTCTTGTTTCCCTGGTTATTATCTCCGGTCCTCGAGTTGTGAAAGCAATGTTAAAACCTAGCGAAATACCTAGAACTAGGAATAGAATTATTAAACCAATTATTTTCTTTTTTTGAGTCATGAATCGGTCTTTTTCCTGTAGCTCTGTTAAGCTCATTTCAAGTTCTCTCTCCAATATATCAGTATTAAGAAAAAGAACTCAATAAATATAAAGGTAAGTGTGTCCTGATGTCAAGTGACTGACTATTTTTTATGCAGGGGTGCCGGAGCCTGGAAAACGGGACGGACTCAAGATCCGTTGGCTTAGCGCCTTCAAGGGTTCGAATCCCTTCCCCTGCATCTAGATTTTATAAGAAGAGAATAGAAAAGCTTGGTTCGTTTAGCTGGAAAAGACCAAGGTTTATTTACTCGGAGTTCTTTAAGATAAACTGGATGAGCATGGTTCATATAGATGACTATGATTTCGGAGAAATCAAAGTAGAGGGAGAGAAGTACACTGAAGATATTATACTTTATCCTGATAGAATTGAAAATGATTGGTGGAGAAAAGAAGGGCACTCACTTCATAAGGAGGATGTTAAAGATATTTTGAAGAATCCTCCTGATCTATTGATTGTTGGTGAAGGTTCTCAGGGAAGATTAAGGCTCCTACCTGAAACTAGGCAGGCTTTGGAGAATAAGGGTATTGAAGTGGAAACTAAGAAAACGGGAAGAGCCTGTAAATTATTCAATAAAATGATTGAAGAAGGTAGAGATGTTGTTGCTGTTCTTCATTTAACTTGTTAAGCCGTTTAGTAATTTTTTATTTAGAATTATTCTAAGTCCTCTAGATATCCTTTTTTCCTAAGCTGGTTAACCGCGCTCTTTCTGTATTTCCAGACTATGTCTCCTTTTTCGTCACTCTGTATGTCCCATGGTTCCACTAGCACGTAGTCGTCTCTTTTTACCCATATCCTGCTTTTTCTTCCTGGTACTCTGCACATTCTTCTTTGCCCGTCCGTGCATTCCACTGTCATTCTTTTTCCTCCGTGCATCTGTATTACTTTTCCTATTACTTGGTCTCCTCTTGGGGTTCTTACTCTTGTTTTCTTTTCTTCGTTATTGTCTTTGCTCATGTTTTTGCCTCTATTTTACTTTTTGTTAATGGTGAATATCATGGAGTGAGGTATTCCTTGGATTTTTTTCACGTGCAGGTTCTCTATTTCTTTTTTCGCGGTTTCTACCGTGTTTTTTCCTATTAGGTTTATGTTTTCATGTTTATTTATTAATTCACGTAGTTCTTTTTTTTCCACTTTTCGCCCTTTGTAGAATTCTTTTTTTATCTTTACGGTTTTTTCTTTTGTTTCTAATTCTTTTCCCATTAGTTCTTCGTCGCATGCTGCTAGTACTTCTTCTTTTTCTTTTATCCAGTGCATTGAATCACTTTTATATCTGTTTTGCCGGTGATCTTGCTCCGCATGCTTCGCATCTTTTGTACTGTTCTCCTTTGAATTTTGTTAGTTTTGTGTCTGCTTTTCCGCATTCGTCGCATATTACGTATTCTTTTACGTATTGGCTGAGTTTTTTCTTTACCTGTCTTTTCTTAAATTTTCCTTTTAGACTAGCTTGGCTTCCTTCTAGGTTTCCCGCTGTTGCTAGTTCTTTTGATATGAATTTTAACAGATGTTTTGGTTCTCTTCTCAGTGTTTTTGTGATTTTCTTGAAGTTTTTGATGTAGGTTTTTCCACCTTGTATGTTTATTCTGGGTTCGGGTATCTCCAGTCTTTCGCTCTTATCTATATCTTCTGGCTTGTTTTCGTGGTAGTTTTCAAGTAGTTCTTCGTATTCAGTCATCTTGATCACTTTTTATCTTTTTATTCAACTGTGTTTTCTTGGATCTCTAGCCCGCTTTCGGTTTCTTCCGATTTTTGTTCTTCGTTGTCTTCTTTTTCATCTTCTTTTTTATCTGTTTCTTGTTTTTCCTTTTTTTGTTCTATTTCCAGTTCTCTTAGCTTGGCGTACTCGGGATCCTCTAGTTTTTTTATGATCTCGCCGTTTATGAATCTTCCTTCTTCGTCTTTTCTTATTTTACCGATTACTTTTACTAGGTCTCCTTTTTCTATGTTTTCTAGGTAGTGTATTGTGTCTTCGAAGGCTTTTACTCTTATTGTTGCTGTGGAGTCGCTTATTTGTATTGATCCGTAGGTTTCTTCCGGGTTCTTGTAGGTGTCTTCTACTGTTGCTATCGTGTTTATTCTTGAGTAGGTGTCTTGTTCTGTTTCTATTCTGTGTGGTTGATCCATTCCCGTGCTTTCTTTGTATTCTCCTTTGAACAGGTCCTTTACTTTTTTGAGTTTTGCGGGTTCTCTGTTGACCATTTTATCTTCTCCTTTTTCATTTGGTTTTCATTGTTTTGTGTGTATTTTTTGATTGTTGAGAAATATAAGGGTTTTTATATCTCTCCTTACTTTTACTCTACGTGGAGTGATTTATGTATGATCGATTTTTTTACTGGTGATGATTCATGAGAGTTGTCGTGGCTCTTGGTGGAAATGCACTGTTGAAACCGGGTGATAGCGGTTCCTTCGAGGAACAGGAGAATAGTATCCGTGAGTTGGTCTCCGACCTCGAAGATATCCAAAAGGATCACGAGTTAATAGTTACTCATGGTAATGGTCCCCAAGTTGGTAATCTATTGATTCAGCAGGACGAAGCGAAGAACCTTGTTCCTGAAATGCCTCTGGATGTTTGTGTAGCTATGACCCAGGGTCAGATAGGTTACTTGATTCGAAAAAATCTTGATGAATCGGTTGGTGTATTGACTCATGTTGAAGTGGATGAATCTGAGCTGGAAAAGGAACCTACTAAGCCTGTTGGCCCTTACTACGATGATAAGATCGAAGAGAATATGGTGAAGGAACCTGAAGGATGGAGGAAGGTGGTTGTTTCTCCAAAACCTGAAAAGATAGTTGAATTGGATTCGATTAGAAATTTAGTTGATAATGGATTTACTGTGGTTTGCTGTGGTGGTGGGGGAATACCGGTAACCGGTAATGGAAGACTTGATGGTGAGGAAGCTGTTGTTGATAAGGATAGAACTACTTCTCTTCTTGCTAAGGAGCTTGAAGCTGATGTAGTTATTTTCTACACTGATGTGGATCATGTATATAGAAATTACGGAGATGATAACGAGGAACCTATTGAAGAGATGAGTTTAGAAGAAGCTAGAGAGATTCTTTCGGAGTTGGATAAGGGTTCTATGAAACCTAAGTTGGAGGCTGCTATTGATTTTATAGGTTTAGATGGAGAGAATCGTGGTAGAAAGGTTGTTATAGGTAACGAGCTTGATTTATCAGGAGATTCTGGCACTCTGTTTGCAAATGATTTTTAACATTAACAAGAATGTTGATGGTTCTTTATTTTTATATATTCTGTGAGACAATGGTTATTATCTTTTTTTCTCCGTTGTTTTCTTCCATTACTACTTTAGCTTTTCCTTTTTTCCCAAAATATTTGTATTGTGTCTTTTTCCCGTCTTTTTTCTTGACTTTATCTGGATGTGATAGGGCTGATGACACGGTTTTTAATCTGGGGTCACTCATCCCTTTTAGTCTTTTAAAAGCATGTAGTGTCAATTTTATGTCGTCGGATTTGCTTTCGCTGTATTTTTTGAGTTTTTTCTCTATTTCTTTTTTCTTTTCAAGTTGTTCTTTGTATTCTTCTATATCTATTTTTTTTATTCCTTCTTCCATCTCTCTTTTTATTATTTGTTTTTTCTTGTCTTTCTGTCTTTTTTTGGATTTGTTCATGGTTATCTCTCTTTGATGTTTTTGTTTATCTTGTATTTTTGTTTGTTTTCCTCTGGTCCAGTGCTTTATTGGCTAGTTCGTCCGCTCTTTGTATGTATTTGTTGTTTCTTTTTCTGTGTTGGTATTTTACTTCTTTGAATTGTTTTTCCTTTTTCTTCACTTCTTGATGTAGTGGTTGTAGGTTAGGTGCTTTTACTTGGTATTCTCCTTTTAGTTGCTTTGTTACTAGTTCGCTATCCGATGTTACAGTGATTTTTTGTGCTTTGTATCTTTTTGCTAGTTGCAGGCCTTTTTTTATTGCTTTGTATTCTGCTTCGTTGTTCGTGTGTTTCCCTATTTGCTCTTTGTCTTCGTACAGTATTTTGTTGTTCTTCACTGCTAGTATGCCTATGCCTGCTGGACCTGGGTTTCCTCTGCTGGCTCCGTCAGTGTAGATGTTTATTTGTGTGATCTGGCTTGTTTTTTTATTCTTTGACTTACTTTCCATTTTTATCTTTTCTTCGTGTGTTTTGTATCTTATTCCTGTTTTTCTTTTCTTTCTCTTGCTTTTTTCTCCTTGAACATTCTTATTCTTTCTTTTTCTCCCTTGCTGAACTCTTTTTCTGAAACTAGAGG
>PWFL01000023.1 GCA_003553825.1 Candidatus Iainarchaeum sp. | reverse complement strand
CATGAACAAGAACAAACTCAGAAAAATAAAGGAAAAACTAAACAACCTACCAAGAAGCTCAATAACAATAGCATTTATCTTAATAATGGTATTGGCTTACCTAAGACTCGCCTACAGCTACCTATACATACCAGGACAACTACTAACAATATACGGATCCTCACCAGGCCAAATACTGACAATATTCACCTATTCATTCATGCACCTAAGCCCACAGCACCTAATAGCTAACATAGGCTTATTATTACCAATGGGTATAATAGCAGAAAAGAAATTAAAAACCTATGACTATCTATCCATTTTCTTCGCCTCAGCAATAACCTCTGGCCTAGTCTTTCACCTTCTAACACCCGATCCAATACTACTGGTAGGAGGATCATCCGCAGTAGCAGGTATAATGGCAGCAGCAATATTCATAGATATCAAAAAAGCTCTCATAGCTGTTCTGATATTCGGAGCATTCATCCACGTGGCAACACCAATGGTTGAACAACACGTGAGACAAGAACTAGGAGTGCTGGAGCAAGAAGTAACTCGAACAGAAGAAGAATACAATGAAACGGAACAGCGGATAAACCAAACGGAAAGAGAAATCCAGAACCACACGGAAGAAAAAGAAACTTTGGAGTACGAGTGCCATGTTCAGAACATAACAGAAGCCTGCGAAGAGCTCGAAGAAAAAGAAAAAGAGATGAAAGAAAAACAAGAAGAAAAAGAAATGCTGGAAGAACAAAGAAACAAAACAATTGAAAGATTACTCGAAATAATAAGAGAAAAGGAAGTAGTGGAACACGGAGTTGAACGAGAAGACGAAGCAACAACGAGCACAATAGTGCACCTGGTAGGAGCCATGACAGGAATAGCCTACCTGGCGCTGTTCAGGAGGGACATATTATGGAATCTGCCATCTCAAGTCTCACAATAAAAAAACTAATAGAGGAAATAAAACCAAAAATAGAGGACAAATACCTTAGCAAAATACAACAACTTGAAAACAACCTATACAGAATCAGGTTCAGCCCAGGGTCAACCGATCTATTAATAGAGCCAGGAAAAAGACTAAACATAACAAAATATAGATTAAAAGCACCTAAAGAAGAAACACAAGCCTCAATGGTGCTGAGAAAACACCTAGAAAACACCAAACTAAAAGAAATAAAACAAAAGGGATTCGACAGAGTAGTAGAGATGACATTCACCAATGGAAAAAAACTCATAGCCGAGCTATTCAGCGAAGGAAACCTAATACTAACCGACCAAGACAAAAAAATAATCTACGCACACAGAAGAGGAACATGGAAACACAGAAAAATAATAAAAAACGAAGAATACAAATACCCACCATCCGAAACACAAAATCCACAGGAACTAACCCTAAAAAGATTCAAGGAACTCTTAGAATCCAGTGAAGACAAGAAAATCGTGGTAAACCTAGCAGTAGATCTAGGACTGGGAGGAAAACTAGCAGAACACATATGCAAACAAGCAGAAATAGACAAAGATGAAAAAGAACTAACCGACGAAGAGAAAAAGAAAATACACAAACAGATTGAACAAACACTGGAAAAGGAAATAAAACCGGTTAAACAAGAAAACCAGATAAACCCATTCCCGCTAAAAGCAAAAATTGACCAAGAGTACGAGTCACTCAACCAAGCAATAGATGAAAACTACACAAAGAAAGAAGAAGAAACAACAAAGAGCAAAGAACTCCAGAAACTCGAAAAACGCCTTGAACACCAAAAACAATCCATAAAGCAATTCAAAGAAAAAATAGAGCAAAACAAGGAAAAAGGAGACCTAATCTACAAAAACTACGACAAAGTAGCAAAAGCAGTAGAGCTATTCAAAAAAGGTAAAAAAGAAAAACTCGAAGAACTAGGCATCAAGGTAAAAAACGGGAAAATAAAGTTAAACCTAGAGGACTAAAATCCCCTAGACCAGCATGGTTTCATCGACCACGATCACGTCTGAAACCGAGAAAACTGCTTTGAAAGGTACTCTAGCCATATTATCTGATCCAACTAAATCCCTAGCTATTTTTGAATTATCATCAGCCTCGATGACCATTGATTCAAGATCACCGCTCTTCCTATCAATAGTAACATCACTAAGACGACCTATTTTCTCGCCTTTATTGGTTATGACTTTTTTGCCTCCAAGCTGCTTTGCTATAACGTATTTCTTTGAAGCCATTTTATATCCTCCTATTCTAAGTTTACATTATTTTAATTCAGTTCGATAATAATAAGTGAACATACCTTTAAAAAGGTTTTCCTTTTTATCCTCGATCCATCTTTATAAATATGAAATCTCCATTTCTACGAAACCAACTTCAATTAACTTTAATTAACTCAAAAAACTCGGGAAATCAACTTTAAACACATTGAAACAAAACAAAACATGCGGAAAACACAGCACCTGCAAAAAATACTGCTAAAAACACGTACAGTGTCCCTCTCAATCCTTTTCATATTCTCAGCAATGCAAGCAGGCTACATATCACCACTAACCCATGATCCAGCCGGCATACCGCACCAAGTGCCAATACAAGAAGCTCTGGAAAAATCAAGAAAACTCGAATCACCAACCTCCATAACGGGGCAATTAAAACAAAATCCATTAAACGAAGAATCAGAGTTTTACCTGGAGAAATCCTGGGAAAACGCACGAAAAACCCAGGAAAAAGCCAAATCCTCCAACAGAATATACAACAACTGGCTGGAAAAAGGCTGGGAATACTTCAAAGAAATATCAAGCCTAGGTCTACTTCATACAAAAGTTGATGAAGTAGAGGAACTGCACAGAGAAGCAAGAAAGCACTACCTAACCGCTCTCTGGTCATCAAGACAGCTCTACAGAGAAATAATAACCGATCTACATGAACAAAAACACCAACTGGAAAAACTAGGAGCCCATAACTACACCGGGCCAGCACACCAATCCCATAAAAGAACTGAAGAGATACTCAACCGGCTCAACAAGACCAAGATCAAAGAACAACGATACTCGAGACAGGGAGAAGACATATTAACCATCATGACAGAGCTCTCACAAGAAATAAGAACGGCAGAAAAAATAACACCGGAAATATTCAACCTCATAAACAGCCACCAAGCATCCTTAGCCACTCGATACAGCGATTTCAGAGAAGAAACACAGAGAAAAATACAACGAATGAAGAACACACACCAAAAACAAAGACAGAAACACTTAGAACTAACACAAAAGCTCGAGAACAAGTTAAAAGAACTTGAAAAACAGGAAGTACAACTAGTAACCAGCAACCCGGGAAGAAGGGAACAAGGAGAAATCACCCATACAGAAATTGCCGGAACACCTAGAAACCAATATAAACAGTCAAATTTAATAAAAAGAGATATAGAAAACCAAGCCAGGAAAGCGGAAAGGATACATCAAAACAAAGAACACAACTACTTATCCAGATCAATCAAAATATACAGAAAGACCACAAACCAATTAGAATCAACATTACAAGAACTAAAAGAACTTGAAAAAAGACTGGGCCAGATAGAAAAACACTACAAAGAAAAAATAGATGAAAACAAAGGAAAGCTCGAAGAATCACTCCTAACCAGATACAGAGAAGAGATAAAACAAAAAGAAGAAAAAGCAAAAAACCAGAGAACAAAAGGAGAAACAATCAATCAACTAAAACAAACCCTAGAATACATAGAAACAGTTAAAGAACTCGAAGAAAAGGACCTAGCACCAATAAAACAAAGAATAGAGAACACCAAGAACAGAGTGAAGAAATACATAGAGCTAGGATACCCCTTACAGGACAAAAAAGAAAAACTCCAGGAACTAAAACAGATACAGGATCCTGAAATGCTTCCAAAAACACAGAAAATCCTAAATGAACTGAAAACCACCATAAAGATAAGAGTAACACCTCTAAAACAAAGAATAAACGAAGAAGAAAAGAGAGCCAGCAACCACCTAAGATCAGTTCAGCAAATCAAGAACACTCCTTACGGAGAAAAAACAATACAAATAGATAAAAACAGGCTAAAAGATCTGGAGAACAAATACAACAGAGTAAAAACATTTAATCCATTAGAACATCCAATCAAGAAACTGGAAACTTATCAAGACATAATAAGACAAACCTCTCCAATAATAAAAAGATTTAAACCAACACTGCTGTCCAGACACACGGAAATAACAACTCAAAAACAAGAAACACCAGTCTGCAATCGGGAAAAAACCACGAAGATACAGGTAGAGACACACAATCCTCTTTCGATTCCACTGCACAACGTGAACATAGAAAAAGAGGTCCCTGGGAACATAAAATTAGAACAACAACCAGAAAAAGACAAACTACACTTCAATATACGTACAATACGCCCGCACGAAACCAAGCAACGAACAAAAAAAGCCAGATTCACACCCTACACCTGCACTATAGAAAACAAAAGCAAGCTAAACATAAACGAAGAAAGAACCACTGAACAAAAGGAAATAAAGATACGGAGAAACGTGAAAACCCCGGAAGTGCTTCTAGACCTAAACCTACCTCCAAAAACCGAATTCATACACAAGCCACCGAACACAGAGGTAAAAGACGATGAAATAAAAGTCAAAACCACTGAAAAAGAACAAACAATCAAACTAACCTACACCTATCCCTCGAACATCAAAATAACAGAATGGAAAAACCAAATTCAAGAAAACAAGGTAAAACACACCATAGAAATAATCAACCACGAACAAAAAATCAATAACTTCACCCTAACAAGAGACATCGATCCAGAAGACGTTATACACAGCACTCACCCAACAAATACTCCCAAAGCACCGGAAAACCTTGATCTAGAACAAGGTCAGTTAACTCAAACTCTTGAAACCATGGCCCCGTATCAAGATACACTGGAGATCACAGTACCGGGACTAGAACACCGTGAACAGGTAGAGATAATATACAGAGCGCAGGAACCTAAAAAAGAATCCCAGGAAGCAATGAAAAAAATAAACTTTTTCAAAGAAACCAGAGAACTAACCAAAGAACTAGAAACAAGAATAAGCCGATTCCAACAACTGTTCAATCAAGGCAGATACGAAGAAACCATGAACAAGGCACCAGGAATCATAAACGAGCTGAAAAGGCAACCCACAAAACAAGCTCAGGTAGAGGAAGATCATGAACTAAAGAATGAATCTGAAGAAGGTGAAGAAATCCTGAACGAATCCTTAAAGGAAACTAAAGATGACCAGAACCAAGTAATAGGTGATATTCAACAGTACTTACCATTATTATGTTCTCTTAAAGACTGTAAAGGTATAAAACAAGAAATAGAGGGTCTGAAAACAGCTCAAGATCTTGAAGAAGATCAATTACAAAAACTGAAACAACGGTTCAACTCAATAAAAAGGGAGATGGAATCGAGCTTGGAAAACAGAACCCGGGAACTAGAAAAAACATTCCTATTGCTCGGAAAAGCATTTGAAAGAACAGTGGATTTCGAAGTAAATGAAAAGTACTTACCATATACACAGAAAGACTTGGAGTCCTTAAAACATAGAAAGGAACAAATAAAAGAAAATGAAGGCTCTCAATTAATAAGAAAAAATCTGGATTACCTAATAGAAAACCAGGACCCGGATAAAATTAAAAACAGAATAGAAAGAGAACAGCAACTTCTAAAAGACTCCAAAGAACTGCTCTCACAGATCGAGAAATCCTCGGTTGAGAGGTTGCAGAGAGCAAAAAACCAATACGAAGAAACACAGAACCAAGAATCCTTGAAGTACCTTGAAAAAGCAAAGAACCACCACGCGGAAGGAGAATACCTAAACTCAATTCTTTCCTCCAGGAAAACAGTGGAAAAAACAACTAGCAATGGAACTGAATTTCCTTACAAGCATCTGGCAGGAGCAGTAACGATCATGGGAGCAGTTATCTACGTGCTTAAAAAGCCATCAACTGATAAAGAAGAAGAGGAAGAACCAACAAAATTAAAAAGAGGAAAATAATTCCACTATACCTCTGAAATTATCTCCAAACACTTTTGCTTTGTTTCTTCTACATCTCTATCAGTAGTTTCAACTTCATGAACCTCGCTGTAATTTTCACGAGCTTTTTCAACACAGTAATCAACAATTTCAGCTTCAACATTCTCTCTAATCTTTCCTTCACTATAACCTCTCTTCTCCAATCTATTTCTAAGTTCACTCGGATCACACCTCAATACAATTACCAAAGCATCCTTCAATTCAATCTCACACAGTAAATGACTCTCGATTATTGCTTTTTCTCCCTTCAAAAAATCTTCAAGTTTCTCCAAATCAACTTCAACCGAATCTCGATCCTTATCAAAGCCTAAACCCAAATCATTCTCTTTAATAAAATCTCTATCCACATGAATTACTTTTAAACCTAATTCTTTTCCTAATTCTTCCGCTAATGTTGTCTTACCGGTTCCAGGGCAGCCAGTTATCACTATCCTTTCTATTCCTTTATTTTCAAGCTCTTTACTCAACTTGATACACCTCTCAAGAATCAAAATTCATCTACTATTAAAACTATTAAACAACGCTTACATTAAATAACTAAAGTCAAAAACACCCAATCCAAAACATCTAAACGAGTTGACTCAAATGTTTGGTAAAGTACTGTCCAGAGAAGAAAGAAACCAATTCATGAACATAGCCATGGCGGGAAAGGATAAAGTAAAAAAAGGGGACATGGGCAGAGTCCTGTACACCATCAGAGAAGGAAAAGTAACAAAAGAAGACCTAAAAGACATATTCCCAGAGGAATATAAAGAACTAAAAGACTTGAAGAAAAGAGAAAAAAGCTTTCTAGGGCTATTCGATGATACCAACTACGTTCACAAGTACTTTTTCACTATACACAACCAGAAAAAAGACTGCAAAGTAAAGCCAGGTAAAATAATTGGATTCAAAGCCGAGAAAAAAGCAAACGAAGATAAAATGAAAGCAAACGTACAGTACCCGAATGGAGAAGTGGAAGAAAGTAGCCTGGAAATCTTTCCAGGAGTAGAACTAACAGATATAAACCTAAACAAACACGTTCTAGTGCATAGGAACACTGTTTGCCAGGAAATAACCGAAGAAGAATACAAGAAGATAATTGAAGAATACTATAAGGACTAAATCTCCGGATTTTCTTTTTCAACTTAGTTATTTATTTCTTAATTTAACTCAACGTATTTCGCTAAATTTTTCACTGAATTAATTATTTATATCCGAAACCCCTTTTTATTCATGGTTGGCCATGATCAATAAAGATAATAAAAAAATAATCGTGATCTCTGCTATCCTCATTCTAGCAATTGTTTTAATCTCCATAGGGTTTTATACAGATATTCAGGTTGATCCAGGAGAAGAACCTGAAAATGGAGAACCAGATAATGGAATACCGGAAAACGGAGAGCCAGGAGAATTAACCGGCATAGTAAATTATTCAGGGACATGGACAGGACAAGCGGAGGGGGAAAATGTAGATGGAATCTGGGAGTTCAAAGTTAATTTTGATGAAGAAAACCTGACAGGTTGGTTCATAGGAAATGCATCGGGAAGAGTAAATGGATCAGTATATCAAGAAGAGATAGAAGCGGAGTCCGAATCCATATGGAGGACAGTGGATTGGTCAGGATCCTTCAGTGCTAACGGTTCTGAAGTATCCGGTGAATGGAAATTATCTGACTTAGAAGGACACGGAACTTGGGAAGGAGCTCGAGGAAGAGCGAATGTAGATAGAGAAGAAATAATGCTTCCAAGCGAAGACCAAGATAGTGGAGAAGAACTAATAGATCGATATCCTGGTTCAATCATGCTTGATTATACTATGCAGAATTTGAGTGGACAGAAACACGTGAATGCTGAATATGGAACATATGATAGTGTTGACGAAGTGGTTGAATGGTACAAAGAGGAGCTAGGAGAACCAGGATCTGAAAGAACTGAAAATGGGAAAATAGAAATCAGTTATTCAAACCTTGAAGGGTTTGAGGAAGATAGATACGGTTTACTATTCATATCTCCAGGGATATACACTCATATTGAGATTCAGATCGGTGCTAGATAACTAAGAGATTTAAGAATCTACAATTCTTCCGGATCTTTAGGGGTAAACTCTATTGATAGTTCTTGGGAAACCTATTGTCTCTCTTATGTGGTCTCTTTTGAATAACCAGGATAATGTTCTCTCTATTCCAAGCCCAAATCCTGAGTGGGGTACTGATCCGTATCTTCTGAGATCTATGTACCATTCGTAAGCTTCTTTATCCGTTCCTGTTTCCTCTAATCTCTTCATGAGTTCTTCTAGTTCCCATATTCTTTCCGATCCTCCAATTATTTCTCCGTATCCTTCGGGTGCCAGTATGTCATTGCATAGTACTGTTTCTTCTTCCTCTGATTTTTCCGCTTCGGGCATGTAGAATGGCTTTATTTTCTTTGGGAAGTTGTAGATTACTATTGGTTCCTTTTCATTTTCTGTAAGTGCTTTTTCATGTCCTGCTCCGAAGTCTTCCCCCCATTCTATCTTCAGTCCTTGTTCTTGCAGTTCTTCTATTGCTTCTGTATAGCTCAGTCTTTTGAAAGGTGGCTCTATTCTTTTAAGCACTTCCGGATCTCTTCCAAAGTCTTTAAGAACTTTCTGATTCTCTTCTCCTAATTTATTTGCTACGTAGGATATCATCTCTTCCTGGAATTCAATGTTGTCTTGGTTCTCGTACCACGCCATTTCAGCTTCCAGGTGCCAGTACTCTGTTAGATGTTTGCTTGTTCTGGATTTTTCCGCTCTGAAGCTGGGTGCTATGCAATAAACGTTTTCTAAAGAAGTTATGAATGCTTCTAAGTATAGTTGGGATGACTGTGTTAGGTAGGCCGTTTCATCGAAGTACTCAAAATCGAATAGGGTTGATCCTCCTTCCACTCCTGCCTGTGTTATCAGTGGTGGCTGTACTTCGTGAAAGTTTTTTTCTTTGAAGAATTCTCTGAAGTACTCTAGAACTTTTTCTCTTGTTCTCAGAACTTTTCTTATTTTACTGCTCCTCAGCCATAGGTGTCTTGCATCCATCAGGAACTCGGTAGAAGGATCCTGAGTGATTGGGAACTTCTCAGATTTTTGATAGTGTGAAATCTCTTTTCCCTTTATCTCGTATCCTCCTGGTGCTCTATCGTCTTTCTCCACTTTCCCTTTTATACTGATGCTGGATTCTATCTTGGTGTTGCTTGCTTCTCTGAATCCAGGAGAATCTTCTTTAAAAACACATTGTATTATTCCTGTGGAGTCTCTTAGAGTTATGAAGGCTACTTTAGCCGTGGATCTCTCTCTGTAGACCCATCCTCGCAGATTCACTTCTTTTCCCACTTTTTCATCGTTTTTAACTTCTTCAATTTTGTCCCATTCTGTCTCTGTATCCTTTGCCATCTAACCACTGAATATTTAACTTGCAACCTTATTAATTAAACTATGGTGTTGATAGGTCAATTTTCCTCCAGATCCAGTGAATCAAGCTCTAAAGGTCTTAAAAGCAGAGTCAGGGAACTGGAAGAAAAATACGCAAACTTACTTATGGATAGAGGATATAGAGAGGTTTTGAATCCTCATACTCTTTCCGAAAGAGATCTTGAACTTCAGGAAATCGATGAGGATGGCTACATAAAGACTAAGAGAGGGTTAATCCCGTTACAGGATTCTAGCAGGTGGCTCCCAACTCTTGAATGCGTTTCAAATAATTTGACTCTTCCAATTAAGTTGTTTTCTTCTTCCATGTCTCTTTTTAACAGTTTCAATTTCTCAGTTGTAGTTGTTGATAATGAAGTTGATCTAAATGAAATGAAGAGAATATCTAATTTTCTGCTTTCAGATCATGATTTTTCAATAGGATATAAAAGAGATGTGGCTTCTTCTCCTCTTTCAAAGAGGGGTGATATTCTTCTGAATGAAGATAATGTAGGGGAATACGGTCTTTATTCTTTATCCACTCTATCTAACTTTGGCATTGAGGATCCTGTTGGATATTTAAGACTTGATCTTGCTTCTGTATTGGCTAGTATAAGTTCTTTATCTTCTAGAAAGTCTTTATATCCTCAATTAACTGGTGTATTATCCTTAACCGATGAAGCTCTGGCAAAATCGGTTTCTATAGATAAAGTTCCTTTAACTGAATTTGGAAAAGCGGTTAAGAAGAAAATCAGTAAAGAAATTACCAAGGAAAGAGTGAAAGGAACCAGAGGAAGATCCAAATTACTTGAAACAAGTTTTAAAGATAGAGTAGTACAAGTATGGGTTCTTAATGAAGGCGGAACTACTAGTAAAGGTCTTTTTAATGAAATATATGCTTGGAACGGTGGTTTGTACACAGTTCCTAGGACAAATATAACTGATGCTCTTAAGAAAGTTAAAGAGGAAGGCTCATCAACCGGTATTCACCTGGTTGACGCGGTTGCTTCCAGGCTGGCTTGGGAAGCCGAGCACATGAGTGGTGACAGAAAGCTCATTGAACTTGAAGATATTGATTCGATCGAGAGCGCTAACATTACCTTGCCTAGAAATTTGAGGAGTAGTATTGATACTAGTAACTTGAAGGGGGAAATTGACTTGGAATTAGAACTAAAGCTCTCAGGCCTTAGTTAATCCTTTATTTTAATCTAATTGATTCCAGGTTCCTGGGGGATATTGTATCAACGTTGAATTTGTAGTTCAGGCTCTTTGCAAAGTTCTTTGTCTTGCTCTCTTCCCCGTGCACTACTAGTACTTTCTCCGGCTTTGGATTTATCTTTTTGTAGTATCCCAGTAATTCATTTATATCTGCGTGTCCGCTGAAACCGGATATTGATTTCACGTCCGCGTTTATTTTGTATTCTGTTAATTCTCCGTTTTGATCTTCTAGCACCACTTCTTTGTTTCCCTTTTCTATTTTTCTTCCAAGTGTTCCTTGTGCTTGGTATCCGACAAAGACTATTGTGTTCTTTGAATCGCCGCATAGTTTCTTGAAGTAGTCTATTACTGGTCCTCCTGACATCATACCGCTTGGTGACAGTATTACTGATTTTCCTCTGTCAGTTATTTCGTCTCTTTGGTCTCTGTCCACCATCTTGAATATTTCTGATTCGAATGGGGATTTGTCGTGTAGTACTCTTTTTTTCACGTTTTTCTTCAAGTGCTCTGGGTAGGCTGTGTGGATTGCTGAGGCTTCTTTTATCATTCCGTCCACGTATACTGGCACGTTGAAGTTATTTTTCCTGTGATTTTCTTCCAGTATAAGCATAATTGCTTGTGCTCTTCCCACTCCAAAGCTAGGTATTAGTACTGTTCCGTTTCGGTCCGTGGTTTCTTTTATTATTTTTACTAGTTCTTTTTTGCTCTTTCGCGTGTCTTGTTGTCTGTCTTCTTGTCCTCCGTATGTTGACTCCATTATTAGGGTCTCTATTCTTGGGAAGTCGGTGTGTGCTGGGTTGAGCATCTCGGTGTATCCGAATTTTAAGTCCCCGGTGTACACTAGGTTGTGTGCTCCTTCTCCTATGTGTAGGTGTGTTATGCTTGAGCCTAATATGTGGCCCGCGTTCTGAAGTGTTAATCTCATGTCTGGGGTTATGTCCGTTACTTCTCCGTATCCTTTTGCTATGGAGCGTAGTATTTGTTTCTTTATGGATTTTTCATCGTATGGTGGGTTTTCTGCTTCTCTTTTAGCAATTTTTATGAAGTCTTTTTGCAGTAACGTCATTAGTGTTCTTGTTGGCTTTGTTGAGTAGACCGGTCCTTCGTAACCGTAGTTGTAGAGGTATGGTACGAATCCTGAGTGATCCAGATGTGCGTGGCTCACTATGACTGCGTCCAATTCGTCCAGTGAGAAGTTTATTGATGAGAGGTATGGGTATTTGTCCGAGTCCTTTCCATCTATTTTTACTCCTGCGTCGAGCATTACTTTGCTTTCAGGTGTTTCCAGTAGGAAGCAGCTTCTTCCTACTTCTCTGTTTGCTCCTAGTGATGTGGTTCTTACCCAGTCTATTTCTTCGGGTGGTTCCTTGAATATTTTTTCTCCAAATCCTTTCAGTATTTTTTTTCTTTCTTTTTCTTCTTCTATTAGGATTTTTCTTATTGCTTTGAGTGTTTGTGGTTCTTCTTTTGGTGTTCTTTGCAGTTGTGGTTTCCATCCTGTTTTTGTTGTTATTTCTCTGATTGTTTTTCCATTTTTTCCTATTATCAGTCCTAGTTTTTCCGCTTTTATCGCTACTCTGCTGAAGCTTGGGCTGAATTCTATGGATTTTAGTCCTGGGTCCTTTGGTATTATTTCTTCTATTGTTTCCTTTGCTTTTTCAGGTGGTTGTAGCATTGATTCATCGGTTCTTGGTATGAATCTTTTTTTGAATTTCTTTGCCAGGTTTTTTATTATGGTTTCGTCGTTGATTAGTTTGGATATGTTTTTTGAGTATAGTACGAGGTCGGATCCTTCTGCTTCTATCTTTGTGAGCATCACTTCTTCCGGTACTTCTTCTCTTATTTCTTCTTTAAGTTCTTCTAAGTATGTCATAGTTAAAACTCCTTATATTTGTTCTATGTATTGTTTGTTGTTCTTATAGTTAGTTGTGTAATTGTTGTTATAGATTCTATTGTTTCTTTGAGCTTTTTGAGTTGTTTTCTTTGTTTACTAATACTTATCTCTGGTTCTGTTTGTTTTCGGGTTGGATGAGCCTATTTAGGAATTTGGTGTTTCTTTTTTTGTTTTCTATATTCTTCGTAGGTCTATGTCTTTTTTGAGTTCTTCTATTTCTTCTTGAGTGTATTTTTTTGATCCTTTTTCCGTGATCTGCATTAGGTGTATGTTTCTTCCTCCGGACATTGAGTCTCTTTCTTTTGCTGCGTGTATTGCTTTTAGAGCTATTTCTAGGTTGTCTTCTATGTCGTTTTCTTCTTCGTAGTAGTTTTCCAGTACTCCGTATGCTATTGGTGATCCTGATCCTGTTGCTGCTGCTTTTTTCTCCATCTTTGATCCAAGTGCATCTAATGAGTATAGTTGTGGTTCTTTGTCGTAGCCTCCCATTATGAGGCTCACGTAGAACGGTAGTAATCTGTTTCCTTGTAGCACGTTCGCTAGTAAGGGTGCTGCTGATTCTACATTCATTTTTCTTTTTCTTTCGAGTTGGTATAGATTTGTCTGTGCTTTCATTATTCTTCCTAGTGTTTGAGCGTCTCCTACTCCTCCAGAGATTGTTAGTGCTATGTGGTCTTGTAGTGGGATTATCTTTTCCGCGTATTTGTCCGCTACTAGATATCCCATTGATGCTTGGCTTTCTGTTGCTAGTACAACACCTTCTTCGGATTTTAGTCCTAGGGTGGTGGTCTTGGATTGGTTTTCTTTCTGTTCTCTTATTTGTTTTTCTTGTTCTTGTTGGTTCATAATAAAACTTCCTCTTAGGGGTTAACAAATTAAGAATTCAGGGTGTTTAATTTCATTTAGGTGAGTCACTGTATTCTTGTGGCTAGGCCTATTTAAATCTAATGTTTATTCTTCTCCTTTTTCTTCCTCTTCCATTGCTTCTTCTTCTATTTCAATGGTTTCGTAGGATGTTTTATCTTTTATTTTTTCCTTTACTTGTTCTTTCTCTTCTTCTGCATCTTTTCCAAAGGTTCCTAAAGGTACTTGAACCTTTAGGAGTTTCTTAGTGTCTTTATTGTCTTCTGTTTCTTTTTCCATCTGTTCTTGTGTTCTTATTTCTTCTTCTGATACTGGTAATTCTTCCTTTATCAGTACCTTGGCTTTTTCTTCATCTTTTTCAAACACCTTCAATACCTTCATTTTGTATTCTAAATCCTTGCCTGCGAGAGGGTTGTTGAAGTCTACTCTAACTCTTCCTCCTGACACTGTTTGTATTTTAGCGGGTTGTCCGTCCAGTATTACTTGCATTCCTGGCATTGGAGTTACTTCAGTATCTTCAAAATCTTTTTTCGGAACCATCTCTACTTTGCTAGGGTCTCTTTTTCCATATCCTTTTTCAGGGGGAACCGTGAATTCCTTTTCTTCCCCTTCTTCCATCTCTTCAAGTTGCTCCATTACTCCTTCTATCAATTCTTCTTCGCTTGTTAGGTCTCTTGGACCGTACTCCATTTTCTCGTTATGTATTCCTTCTTCTTCAGCAACTTCTTCGTCCGTGGTGTCGAAAACGTCTCCTGTTCTCTTTATCTTACCGGTGTATTCGACCCTGTAGAATTTATCCATATTTTAATCACTTTGTTTAACTTGTTAGGTGTTTCTTTTATCTTTTCCTCTGTCTTCGTAACTGCGTTCTTTGAATATCTTGATACAAGATTTCGATACTAGAACCTGACTCTTTGCAGTGTTAATTTTTCCCATCATAGTATATAAATATGGTGTAAAAAAGTGTGAAACCAATGATTTCAGGGTATCGACCACAAAGAAATATAAGTACAGAGCTCAGTAACTAATTATTGGTTACAGTTAACTAAAAAATCAATATTAAGATTTTTGTCACAGGTGGTTAAATTGGAGAAAAAAGGATTAATACTCGTGGTAATAATACTCTTCGGACTCTCTTTAGGACCGGTAATACGTTTCATCGGGGGTGGAGAAGAAATAGAGCTTCCCGATGAGAATGGGGAAGAGCCTGTGGATCAACAGGTATTTGAATCTGTATTCGAATCTGAAATATCTTCTTTGGATCCTTACGTGTACTTCGAAGCCGTTGGCGAGGACAACGATGTTACCGCTATGAGGGAAAGAATCGAAGCAGCAGTATCTGAAGATATTAATTACTCCATTACATCTCCAAATCCAACAAGAGGAGGATGGGATTACAGTGGAGTAGTGGAAGTACAGAACAGCTCTCAAGCAGGTGAAGTAGGGTTCAAGTTATGGTTCCACCTATCCAGACACTACCAGGACGTATCAACCTATAGAGAAGGAGAAGTGACACTGCCCTCGAATATAACGGGCACCACTGAAGATGATGAAGAGATAACTATCCACACGGGTAATCAATCCATCTCAACTCAAACAATGTATTCACAGCATCTGAATCAATCCATTGAAATAGATTGTCCTCAAATGATAGCTGACCTTGATAACCAGCTCACTCATGCACCAGCCAGATGCAGACAGGACCGAGACTTCCCAAGGTACGGTGTCACGGACGAACACTTCGAAGAGAAGGGAAGAACCATCAAAAAGAACCACACCCTTGAAATAATTAGCACACAGCAGTACGCTGCCCAGTATTCCTATCAAGATCAAAATCTCTCCGAAGAGCAGAAAGAAAATATAAAAAATCTCTCAGCGATGCAGGTTGATATAGATAATGAAACAAAAACGATTTCAGTCATGGCTATGGATGAATCAAACTTCAATGAGACTATAGATTACATGAGAGATAAGGAGTTCCTTGAACTGAATGTGGAAAAAACAGTGGAAGTGGACATGCCCGACCAAGTTACTCTTGAAGGGGAAGAATACACTATAGTTGATCCTGAACTTGACACAGGGTTCACAACCGTCCCGTTTGAACATACTGAAGAAGAGGTTCCGATGGAGGTCTCCTACAAGATCCTCTACGATGAAATATTTGACCTCACATCTGAATAACTATTTCTCTACTTTAACTTCATTATAGCGTCAGCTATATCTCCATCAGTTTCTTCAAGAGCTTTCTTTGCTTCTTCTTCAGATACATCTGCTTTATCCGAAACTGTCTCTATATCTTCGTCACTGTAAATTTCTTTCTTACCTTCCTGTACATCTCCCATCACTTGAAATGTTTTCTTACCTTTCATCTCTATCAAAGTGACTTGCGGATTCTTCACAACGTAGTTATCCTTTCCTCTAATCACTACTTCTTCCGCATCGATTTGTTTGGGCTCCATGCCCATCTGTTTCATCATCTTCTGCATCTTTTTTGGATCAAGCGATCCTGGCATCATATTTAAAACCTCCTTTTGAGTTTGATTTTTTCAAATTAATTTTTCTGTTTCTTATTTAAACCATGATTCTTTTATATACACTGGGTTAAATATGTCCACCATACTAGGAAGATTCTCGGAGTACTTAAACCTCAAACTCGGTAGTAGCAACTCCAAAGATATAGAGGAGGCTATTGAGATTTACCTGAATCAGGGCGGTATACTCAAGATAGATAGAGAAGGATCTGGAAAACCTGATTTAATCTATCCAGGGAAGAAGAGAATCAAGAAACAGATAAACCAAGCAAAGAAAAAGGAAGAATACCTCAGAGAAGAACTAACAAAACTTAGAAGAAAGAAAAGAGAGAAAGACAGAGATAAACTCAACCCGGTTAAAAAGTCACTGAACCCGCTTTACTGGAGACACCTGTACAAGAAAAGAACTGACGATGACTATAAAGAAGCATACAAGGAAATACAGCCACCAATGGAAAAAGTAAATGACTCAGAATGGAAAGACATGCTAAAGATGTTCGTTAACGAACCAGAATACAGAGAAAGACTTCTAGAAGCATCAAATAGCCAAATAGCTGAAGGAAGAGGAACCATACAGGAACAAGTAATGGAAAGAGAACAGTTCTCCAAAGATCTAGTGGACAAAAGAATGAAAAAACTAAGAAAAAAACTAAACAAATACAGAAAAAAGAGAAAAGCTCTTAAAAAGCTACTGAAGATAGCTAAAAAATAAATAAGTCTTCTAATTAATCAAGCACCTTTGAACCCTATTTTTTTGGAAAAAACTAGTTTTATCCACTGAAGATCACTACATCCATGAAAAACCTAGAGAAGAAAAACTTCGAGAAGAAGAATAAACACATGGAAAACAAAAACATGAAAGTGGAAAAAGCCGTTGAAGAAAACGGACTGCCCAAACAAGTAACTGAAATACTGGAAAAAGAAAATATAACTCAATTAAACCCAGTTCAGACAAAAGCAATTCAAAAAGGGCTCCTAAATAAAGAAAAGAAATCCTACGTAGTCTCGTCACCCACAGGATCAGGTAAAACACTAATAGCCGAGCTAATATCAGTGAAAAACACAGTGAACGACGGAGCAAAAGCCCTCTACATATGTCCATTAAGAGCACTAGCCACTGAACAATACCAGAACTTCAAGAAAAAATACAGCTCACTTGGAATGGACGTTGCCCTATCAATAGGTGACTACGACTCCGAAGACAAGAAACTCAAAAAACACGACTTAATCATATCCAGCTACGAAAAAGCAGATTCACTGTTAAGACACGATCCAGAATGGCTAAAAGACCTAGAACTACTAGTAGTAGATGAAATACAGAACGTTGACAGTAACAGAGGACCAACACTCGAAGTACTAATATCCAGGATAAAACACCTGAAACCAGATATACAGATAATCGCTCTATCAGCCACGATGCCCAACTCCGAACAAATCTCGGAATGGATAAACTCGAAAACAATTAAATCGAACTACAGACCAGTACCACTATACGAAGGAATATACCACAATGGCCTGATAAGATTCAAAGGCAAAGAAAACCGACAAATAGAGAAAAGATCACGGGAATTAGATACACTGATACAGGAAACACTAGAAAAGAACGAACAATCAATAGTCTTCGCGAACACACGAAACAACTCCGAGTCCAACGCGAAAAGAGCATCAGAACTAACAAAGAAAAAGATAGATAAAGAAAAACACGCATTATCCGAAACAGCACGAGAGATCGAGAACGCGTTATCAAGACCAACCGAACAGTGTAAAAAACTAGCAGAACTCGTTGAAAAAGGAGCAGCATTCCACCACGCAGGACTAGTGAGAAAACAAAGAAACGCAGTGGAAAAAGCATTCGAGAAAGGTCTGATAAGGATTATAGTAGCCACACCAACGCTAGCAGCAGGAATAAATCTACCAACCAAGAGAGTGGTTATGAACTCAATGTACATGTATACAGGACAGGGATCCGAACTAATACAAACGAACAGGTACAAACAAAGAGCTGGAAGAGCTGGCAGACCACAGTACGATGACTACGGAGAAGCCATAATAATAGCTAGAAAAAAAGAAGAGATAGAAGAATTTCAGGATAGATACATAGAAGGAGAACTAGAACCTGTGGAATCAAAACTCGGCTCGGAACCTGTTCTAAGAGAACACGTGCTATCAATCATTACCGGAACATGTCACTCATTCAAAGATTTACAGAAATTCTTCTCAAAGACGTTCTACGGAAAGACCTACGGGACCGCTGAACAGCTAAGAGAGTTGCTCAACAATGTTACTTCAGACCTTGAGGAATGGGGATTCATAGAGATGAAGCAGAAGGAACAAAAAAAGAAGCTCACTCCTACCCTAATTGGTAAGAGAGTTTCACAGCTCTACATAGATCCTTTATCAGCACACAGGATAAACAAAGCACTCAAGAGAGACCAAGAACTAGGAGAAATAGGTACGCTGTTCATGATAGCCGATACTGAAGAGATGAAGCCCTATCTGAAAGTAAAGAAGAGAGAAGAACCACAAATATGGTCAGAAGCAAGGTCGAACGAAGAAAAACTACCAAAAAACCTATCCGGATTCGACCTTGGGATAAACTTCCCGAATAAATATAAATTAACCAAGATGATGAGCGACTGGGTCAACGAAGAGGAAGAATAAGAAATCATGGAGAACTATGGAGTGCCACCAGGAATACTGAGAAGATACTTGAAGAACGGTGACTGGGTTCTCTATTCAGCACAGGAACTGGCTAAATTAACGGGAAATACCGAGAAACTGGGACCGATAATGAAGATACGGAAGAGACTAAAGTATGGAGTGAGAAAAGAACTAGTTCCATTAACAGATATAAAAGGAATTGGGAGAGTAAGAGCCAGAAGACTGTACGAAAAAGACATAAAAGAACCAAAAAATATAAAAGAAACCGATTATTTGAAACTAGCGAATCTTTTAGGACCTAAAACAGCTAAGAAAATAAAGGAAAGACTAGGTCAAGAAGTAGAACAGGATCCAGAGCAAATCAAATCCACTGAACCTGATACCTCTTCAAGACAGAGAAGCATAAGCGATTATTGAAAAAATTATTGGCCTATCAGGAGCTGAATCTTTCCTCTATTACTTTTTTAACTTTTTCCGCTGGATAAGCCAGCTTTATCAGAGTTGTGTTGCCTCTGACTCCTTTACCAGATATGTTGGTTGTCACGAGTCCGAGCATGTCCAGGTCATCTATGTATTCCCTGCACCATCTAGCTGTCTTTGAATCCTTGCCTCTTTTCTCGCAGAGTGATTCGTACCTGCTGTAGACTTCACCCGACATCAGTGTCTTATCATCATCCGTTCCATCCAGTTTTTTGTAGTGTCCTCCTTCTTCTGTTAATTGAGCTATGGCGTAGAGAAGAATCTTTTGATGTTCTGGAAGCGTTTCAATTGTTTCATAGACTATCTCTTCCTCTACTTTTTCTCTTGCTTTTCTAACGTGTTTGTCAGTTACCTTTTCCGCGTTATTTTCATCAGCCACATCTCCAGATTTCTGAATAAGCATTAAAGCTCTTCTTGCATCTCCTGATTCTTGGGCTGCTGTTGCTGCGGCAAGATTAACTGCTGATTGATCTATCTTTCCTTCTTTGAATCCTTTCTCAACTCTTTGGTTCAGTATTTCTTTCAGTTCTTCAGCATCGTACGGTGAGAACACTTTTTCTTCTTCACATAGTGTTGATCTGCTCCTTGGATCGAGGTCTTCTTTGAAGTTAACGTCATTGGTTATTCCAACTATAATTAACTGTCCTTTATCTATTTCGTCATTCGTTCTTGTAAGGGTGTATATCAGGTCGTCCAGTGACTGGTTTTTATCCACTTCGTCCAGCATGACTATGAAGTTGGTTCCTTCTTCCTGTATATACTCCACTACTCTGTCGTAAAGATGTGCGAATGCGTATCCTATGAATTCCTGGTCAGGATAACAGTATTCAACCATTTTAAGTATTACCTGGTACTTGGTGTCCTGTACTCTGCAGTTTATGTAAACTGGATCGACTTTGACCTCGTATTTATCCTTTACCTGTACTAATTTATCTATAACGTGTTTTGCAACGCTAGTTTTACCTGTACCTGTCTTCCCATACAGGAATAAGTTCTTTGATTTCTTGTTGGATAGAGAGGGGGCTAGAGTCTTCATTAGTTTCTGTATTTCTTCTTCTCTGTGTGGTAAGGTTTCAGGTATGTAGTGTGCTGATAGCACGTCTCTGTCCTTGAACACTGTTTCTTTATTTAGTTCTTCCTCGAATATGTCGTTCATTTTATCCCGCATCCAAAGTTTTAATTAGTTTTTTCAGTCATGAACCCTTTCTTTTCCGCGTCGAACCCTTTACTTTAAAATATATAGACTACCATAATATTTATTGACAATTAGCAATATGAATTATAGACATGCTCAAATAAAAAATCAGAGGTAACACAATAGGAGGTAACATACTATGGCTGGTTTAATGGATAAGCTGAAAATGAATAGAGACAAAGAGAATGAAGATGTTGAGGAGATCCTCAATCAGTTAGGACTAGAAGAAGGAGACTTAATGGAAGAAGAAGCAGACACCTGGGTAAGAGTAACGACTTTGAAAGATGTTTCAGACATCGATGCCGTTGCAACAGAGCTCAGAGAAGGTAATTTGGTTCTACTAAACATTGCACCAATGCACAAGAAGAATAAAGTGAAACTAAGACAATCTATCTCTCAATTAAAAGGCACAGTAAGCGATTTAAACGGAGACATAGCCAGACTCTCCGAAGAAAAAGTACTCGCAACACCCTCAGGAACAAAGATAGAGAGATAAAAGAACCGAATCCAAGCTTAATAGCTTGAAAAATCCAGAAGTAAAAACTGGATAGAAATGCACGAATCCCTGAAAGGTACCAGGGTTTAGAAGAGCTTGCTATTCAATGGAAGGTAAATAAAATGGTGAAACTGGACAGTCCGGCAGCCTCACTATCCATCGATTTTAGCGATGTGACGGACATACTCGAAGATATCCTTGAAGGAAAGCACTGGAAGGAATTCGATCCTTCCAGCATCGAGCTCGACTTTATTCCCTTCTACATCTTTAACTACGATATATTAGTGGAGCAAGAGATGAGGGGAGAAACAGTTTCACAGGGATTCTCCGGACAAACTTCTTTGAACGCAGTTGACGCCAACATAGAGCCAATGGTACCACGGATAATGGATAACCAACCAATTGATTTTAAGAAAGAGATACAAGTAGAACACAACAACTACAACGTTAACACTCCAGCTGTATCGGAAGATGAATTAAAGAAGACGTGTGAAATAAAACTAGCCACACAGTTCAATGTTTCTCAAGAAGATGTGGCTACTTCAGCCTTCAGATTGGTTTACTGGCCGGTCTGGACCATATTCGTTAAGATACCCGACCAAGGAATACATAAACTATACATAGACGGAGTAGCAGGACAACCACTGAATGTTGAAGAGGTTCCTGAAAGAGAAAAAGGATGGGTAGAAGTTTCTAAAGAAACATTTACCAAGCTCAAATCTCCAAGAGGATGGGGAGAAGTAGGTAAAAAAGCGGCTAAAACAGCTGCAAAAGGAGCTAAATCCACTGCAACGAGTAGCGAAGAATCCAGTGGCCCGGGAGTGACTGGTTGGCTCTTACACTCCAAACCAGGAATCTATACTCTAATCCTATTGATATTGCTGATGATTATATGGTTTTTCCTAATGTAGCATTTTTTAGTTCTCTTAAATGATCTTAGAATTGCGCTAGTGACTGCTGTTTTGATTTCTTTGTTTCAAATATCTGGTCCAAGTCCTGTTCTATCAAATCAAGCCTTTGTTTTAGATAGGGGGACAGGTCGTATTTCTCCGCGATCTCTCTTGATATTGATAGATATTTTTCTATACCTTTCTCGTGCACTGTTAGAAGTATTTTCCCCCCACATTCTGTGCATTTGCCTATCAGTGGCACTCTTCTGAATTTTTTGTTGCAGTCAACGCACCGGAATGTCTGTTGTCCAAATGCTCTGAGGTTACCGTATATGTCCTTCATGAAATGTAGATTAATCAGTTTAGTTGCCATGTCTTTTTCATCAACTGCTCTTATTTTTCTACCTAGCTCCATTTGTTTATCCACTTTTTCCTGCATTGCTTTTAAAGTGGTGTACTTCGATCTTCTTGGCCCTACATCGAAGTTAGTGGTGTCGTGTGTGAATCCTACAAGTTCAAACTCGTGTTCCGTGTCCAGTTTATCTTCAACTATATCCATCTCAACTTCTCTCGGATTCTTCATTTCTTGAGTAGCCTCGTAGAACTCCAGTGGGAACTCGTTCACTGTCTCCATCGCGTGCACCTCGTCATCAATCTCTGATGGATTTATACGTGTTGATAGTACTAGAGGAGCATCTTCTGATCCTCCTGGTCTATCAGGTAAGTATTCTCTAGAGAAATTCAGTAATGCATCCATTAAAAGCATGAATGAGTCCTCATCACCGTCGCATCGGATTTGGAATAGTTGGTTTCCCCAAAGTACATTTTTTGAAATTGTTTTTCCCGATTCTGTTTCTATATCAAGACAGTAACTGTTTTCTTTTTCTTTTATCTTTTCCACAGATTTGACTCTGTCGTTAGCAAAGTCGCTAAATTTCTTCAATTTAGTTATTTGTTGGTTTGCTTTTGCGTACCTGTTCTTTGGTTCAGGTAGTTCAGACAATTTAGAAATTCTCTTTTTCTTTTTGGAAGAGATAGGATTGCAGATCTTAGCAAATTTAATTATGTCTTTTTTCCCTAGATTTAGGTGGTGCAAAGAGAACTTTTTAGGTTCTTTACCAAGTTCTTTATATCTTTCTCTTATTTTTTTACCAGGCAGTCTTTTCTTAGATTTGAAGTATCTTGCTAGAATACCGAACCTTGATAGGAGCAACCCTATGTCTTTTATAAGAGACTTTGAGGCTGAATAGAATCTTAGTCTTTTTGGTTCTACTAGTACACTTCCATCTCCATCGAAGTATGCGGATAAGAATTCTGAAGTTTTTTTCTTTTCCAGATTGAAGAGTATTGGAGGAATTCTTTTATCTTTAGCTGAACTACCAGTTTCGAAAATTTTTGTGAATAAGTAATATATTATTTTACGAGATATTGATATCTTAGAACCTTCTTTTGATACATAGGGCTTAAATCCAAATACTTCTTCTATGCAGTAAAGAAGATCTTCTCGTATTTCTTCATCGCATATTCTGAATGAAATCTGGTTTGTTGATTCATTTTTTCTAGCATATCCCTCTGAAATGAAATAACCAAGTAATCTCATTAATTCATCAGTGATTTCTAACTTTGTATCCATTTTTGTTTGCCTCATTTTGAGTTTGGTGACTTCAGGCAGCTCTTCTATAGAGCAAAGGTCTTTTTCTAACAATGTCTCAAAATCAGATAGAGGAACTGATCTATACCAAGCTGACAGGGTTCTTGAATGTTGTTTTGATAAGTTTAAGAGTTCTCTTGTTTCGTTGACTCCTTTTTTACTCGCTACTTTTTTGAAGTAGTCAGAGGCATTTATTATTCTTATCTGTTCCTTGATTGCTTTATCTTCAATCTTCAGAAATTCTTTAATTAAGTCTATTCTTTCTGGAACTTTTTGTTCTCTGACCTCCCAATTGATGTTTATTGGTAATTCATCTCCCTCTTTTATATTTCTGGCTTTTTTATATCTTAAATTGTCTTCATCGAGCATGAGGAAGTTGTGGTCGGGTGTCATTACGAATTCTCTTCCTAGTGCTGTTTTAATCTTGATCCATTCTTTAGGAACAGGGCCTTTTAAGAAATGTTTTATATTTCTTTTCACGGTTTCATGAGTCTTTGGATCTATGCTAAATACTTCCCAGTGCTCTGGGCATTCAATAAGCTTAAATTCACCATCTTCTTTTACTTTTGCTCCGGATTCCATCAATTTTTCTGTTATTTTACCTATCTCTTTCGAACTTATCTTTTCTTCCTTTTTATCTGAGATCACTATCTTGGTTTCAGGATGCACACAATTTCTTCTCTTAGCGCAATGAAAGTATGGGTGAGCGTATCCGGCTTTTGCTCGGTTGAATCCTATTATTCTAGCTATTACTCCAGCCGAAGTATGTGGTGCTAGTCCTATTGCTAGTTTACCTACTAAATCTTCCTTTTTATCTATATTGTAGTACTTCTCCATGTCGTAGTATTTTTCAAGGGTTTCGTCCACGAATTCCGCTACGTTCATCATGTATTTAACTGAGTCCTGGGGTATGAGTATGTCGTTTGGTTTTAGTTCCAGGGTTTGGTCCTTCGTTTTGAGCTTGTTTCCTTTGTAGTCTCTTTTGTATCCTAGTTCTTTGAGTTTTTCCACGCTTACGCCTATTTCTTCTGGTCTGAAGTGGGTTAGTGGTATGTTTAGTGTGTCGTATCTTATTGTTCCAT
This sequence comes from Candidatus Iainarchaeum sp., assembly GCA_003553825.1. Classification (GTDB taxonomy): domain Archaea; phylum B1Sed10-29; class B1Sed10-29; order B1Sed10-29; family B1Sed10-29; genus B1Sed10-29. The sequence continues at coordinate 797 of PWFL01000023.1, read as the reverse complement.
CCATGAATACTGATACTTCGTTTTTTGCTCGTAGTACTGCTTTTTCCAGTGGTTCGAATAGGTGGTGTTCGTTGCTGGTTCCTTTTACTCCTTTTATTTTCTCTGGTATTGTTTTGTTCTGGTTTGAAGTGGCTTTGATGGTGTTGTTCTCTTGTCTTGATTTTTTCTGGATCTTTTTCTTTGTTCTGTTGAACTCTTCTCGTATATTGACTGTTTTTTCGTGGTAGCTTATTGTATTGTTTCCGCAGCTTTCGCATTTTTCACTTTCCTGTAATCTTCCGCATTTTCTGCATTTTCTGAGTAGCTTGGCGTCCGTTCCGCAGTCGGGGCATTTGTAGTTGAATAGTTCTTCGTTGCATTCTGGGCAGTATAGTAGTGCTTTTTCTACTTTCATTGTTTTCTGGTTCGCTGCTTTGTTTATTAGTCTTTCTTTTCCTCCTGCTCCTCCTAGTGGTATTAGTCCGTGTGGTGCTGGTGACATTTTTCTTGGTTTTGATTTTTCTGGTCTTCCCATTCTTGTTCCCACGTATACTGGGGCTTTTTTGTACACTGGAAAGTTACTTAATTTGTTTATTAGTTCCATTGTGTTGTTGGATTTTTTCACTAATTGGTTTATGTTTTTTCCTTGGTTGAGGCCTAGTGTTTTTGTTAGTATTTCTCCGTGTTTTATCTTTAGGGTGTTCCCTTCTTTTTTGTGTGGTATGCATATTCTTTCCAAGTGTCTTTTCTTATCCAGGTTATCTACTGTTAAGTATAGTACTTTTTCTCCTTTTAGTGATTCGTATTCTCCGTATTCT
>PWFL01000055.1 GCA_003553825.1 Candidatus Iainarchaeum sp. | reverse complement strand
TCTCTAAGTGTTCTGTTTTTCCCTCTGGGTTTATCACTGTAACCTTTTCATTTCCTCTGAGTGATGCCATACCCTGGAACAAGTTGTAGGCTTCTTCTCCTCTTACCTCTCCTACAATTATCTGGTCTGGTCTTTCTCTTAGTCCTGCTTTCACTAAGTCGAACATTGACACTTCTCCTCTTTTTGATTCTCCTGCTTTTCCTGTTGTTGTCGCTATTTTGTTAACCCAATGCTCATGTGGAAGTCTAATTTCAGGAGTGTCCTCCACGGACACTATTTTTTTATCTCGTGGTATGAACATGCTCAGGGAGTTCAGCATGGATGTTTTTCCCGCTGCTGTTCCTCCAGCTACGAGTAATGAGTTTTTGTATTCGGTGGTTATCCAGAGGTAGGCTGCCATTATTGGTGGGACCGTGCCGAAGTTGAGTTGATCCACTATTGTTAGTGGATCTTCCGTGAATTTTCTGATTGTGAATGTGGAGCCTTTCATTGATATTTCTTTTCCTGCTGCGTATGTTGCTTGTAGTCTTGATCCGTCGGGTAGTGCTCCTTGTAGTAGTGGTTCTGCGACTGATATGTGTTTTCCTGTTCTTTGTGCTAGTTTTTTCACGAACGTGTCGAGTTCTTCCCCTTCTTCGTAAGTTATGTTTGTTTTCAGTGATCCGTATTGTTTGTGGTATACGTATATTGGTATTTCTACACCGTCGCAGGATATGTCTTCTATTGCTGGGTCGTGCATTATTGGCTCTATTTTTTCCAGTCCTAGGAAGTCTCTGTATATGTAGTAGAGGATTTTGTTGTATTGGTCCTGGGTGAGATCTATTTCGTAGTCTTTGATTATGTTGGTTAGTTTGTTTTTCAGGTATTCTCTTACTTTTTCTTTTTCCGTTATTTCCATTAGGTTTACGTCCAGTAGTTCTGTTAGTAGCTTTTTTGCTTCTTTTAGTTTTTCTTCCTCTTCGTCGGATAGTGGTGGTTCTAGAACATCGTAGAGTAGTCTTTCCTCATCTTCGCTCCAGTATAGTCTGGCGTACGCCCATGGTTCTATTAGTTCGTATCTTTCATCAACTTCTTTTAGTTCGGGTGGTTGCCAGGACGGACTCATTTCTTGTTCAGTTACTTCTTTTGGTATCTTGAACAGGTCCTTCGGTCCTCCTCTTACTTCTCCCAGTTGTTTTGTCTTTGTTTTTTGTTTTGCTTGACTTACTTCTTTTGTTGCTTGTGGGAAGTCCCATACTTTTGGTTTTTTCATTCCGTGTCTTCCCTGTTTTTTTGTTCCTGTTCTTGCGAATCCTTCTGTTTCTTCACTTGGTTCCTGTCTTCTTTCTCTTCTTTTGGGTTGTTTTTCTTCTTTTTCTTTTTCTGTGAATTCCTGTATCTCGGGTTTTTCGGGTTCTTCTTTTGGTGCTAGTTCTTGGGGTTTTCTTTCTATCTTTTCTTCGTGCTTTGCTTGTATTTTTTCAGCTGCTTTGATGTGGTCTTCGCTTTCTTTGAGTTTCTTACCCGATTTTTTCAGTATATCTTTTAGTGACATTTTTTTCACCTTTAGGCTTCGCAGTCCGTTGTCATGTTTACATTTATCTTGTTTGGTTCTTCTTCTCTTTCTTGCTGTGTGAATGTTAGGCATCCTGCTCCTGCAGTTGTTTTTCCCGTGGCGTTTACTCTATCACAGTCCAAGTAAAGTGTTTCTATCGTGTCTTCGTCCGGCATTCGTCCTGATATCTCGATTGCTACTCTGTCCTCTATGCATCCTAGTTCCATGGTGTATCCTCCTTCGATGTATGGTAGGTGTAGTCTTGTTTGCACCTCTGTGTTTTGGTCGTGTGCTGCTGATAGACCGTGGTATATTTTTTGAGTTACGTACTGTGATATCTCCTCGGTTTTTTCTTTTGTTAGTACGGTTCTTGTGGTTTGGGAGTGTCCTTGTACTGTGAAGTACGCGGTGGCTAGTATTACTGCCATTAGGCCGTATCTTATTGCTACTGTGACTGTTACGGATGCCATTTTACCTTTTCCATGTTTTGTTTTTTTTGTTTCGTATGTTTTCTCTGATTATATTAACAAGGATTTTAATAAATAAGTTTCCCCGGCATTATTTCCCACTGGTTTTTGTTTTTAGCAGAAATCTATTTCCACTACTGGTTTATTATCGATGTCTACTTTTTCTATGAGCACCTCTGTTTTTGGCCCTCCTCTTCCTTGAATGCATCTTTCTTTCCATTGTAGGTCTATGTTTGAGTAGCATAGTGTTACGTGGGCTGTTCCCGGTGCTCCTGCTGCTCCTGTGTATACATGAGTGTAGTCTCCTGCTCTTCTTGCTAGGATACCTGTCTGTGTGTGATTGATGTATTCGGCTCCTTCTTCACAGGAGAAGGTTATCTCTTCTTCTTCTGGTCTTGGTACCTGTCCTATCGAGGAGGTTTCTTGTTGGTACGTGAGCACAATTTTGTTGTGTTCGTCATCCAGCATTATGTTTCCTTCTGGTAGGTGTAAGGCAACTGAATTTTGGAATCCTATGGATCCGTGTGCGACCTGTCTGACTATGTAGTCCATGCTCTGCATTTGGTTTAACAGTGTTTGTGATTTTGCTCCTTCTCCAAGTTTCTCCATGTGGGGATAGGCCCAGAAGTACGCTGCTGATGTGGTTATGACTATTATCGCCACGAGTAAAGTGTATGAAATTACGGGGATGACTCCTTTCTTCATTTGAACACCTTTTTAACACCGGTTTTATAAACTCCGTTGTTTTTTATATTTTCAAGAGTTTACAGTTATAAGTCACTAGATAAATAAAAGGGTTTAGTGAAGCTTGAATTGATTCGTGAAATTTGAAGGTGTGGAAATGGAAGGTAAGAGTGAGAAAAATAGTTCAGAGGAGGGACGTAGTGGAGGCAGTAAATTAGAGGGAGATGCTTGTTTGAAAGCTATTGGTATTATACCTGATGGTAATAGGAGGTACGCTGAGAAAAATGGGATAAATTACCGTGAAGCTTATCAAAGAGGTTTTGAAAAAGGAGAACAGGTTTTTAATTGGTGTATTGATCATCCTACGATTGATAAAGCTGTTATTTATGCTTTGAGCACTGAAAACATCTCTAGATCTGGAGAAGAGCTTGAGACTCTTATTGATCTGTACAAGAAGAACTTGGAGAAGTTGACTGAATCCGACGACATTCATGATAACGAGGTCAAAGTTGAAGTGATCGGTAGGAGAGATCTTATGAACCCGATCATGAAGCAGGTTGAAGAAATTGAGGAAACTACTGAAGCTTATAGTAACTATGATTTGAAGATAGCTATTGGTTATGGGGGTAGGGCTGAATTAATTGATGCGGTAAATAGTTTGAAGGAAAAAGATAAAGTTGTTAATGAACAGAATCTTCAGGATGAGCTCTATTCAGGTTTTGATCTGGATTTGATTATTAGAACCGGTGGTTATCAGAGGTTGAGCAATTTTCAGTTATGGCAGTCCGCTTATGCAGAGCTTTTTTTCAGTGAAAAGCTCTGGCCCGAGTTCGATAGGCGAGAATTTGACAGAGCTATTGAGTTTTACGAAGATACTAAGAGAAAGTTCGGCAAGTGAATTTGAAAGTGAATTTTATTTGCTTATTTTTTTGTGAGTTTTCCGTTTGTCAGGTAGTCGATTACCAGTGGCCATAACTGTGGTCTTTTCATTACTTCTTTTTTGAGTTTCCCTGGGTGGTCCATGTCCCCGTGTTTTTCTATTAACTTGTCTACTTTGTGTTTTTTTATTTTTTTAATCAATCTCTCTTTGTTGGAGTTATTTAGGTATTTTCTAAGTTTTAGGTGAGTTTTCAGGCCTGGTTTTATGTTTTCTTCGTATTTTTGTTTGTACAGTTCCAGCTTTTGTTTTTTTATTGCTTCGGCCAGGTATTCCGCTGACTTGCATCCTAATACAACGCCTCCTCCTGTTGTGGCTTTCACCTGTCCAGCTGCATCTCCTAACAGTGCCCAGTTCTTTCCAATTATTTTTTTATCTGGGTCGAATAGAGGTATTGGTGCTGATTCTTCTCTTTTTATCTCTTCTTCATCTATCTCTATTTTTTCTTTATCTGTGAACTGTTTGAATGCTTTTTTTGGGTTTTTTCCCAGTGTTGCTATCCCTAGCTTTGCCTGTTTTTTGTTTAAAGGTATTTTCCAGGCAAAGAACTTTGGTGCGTATTCCCCGAGGTATAGTTCAACCTGGTCCGGGTTCACTTGAGTTTCTGTTACTATTTGATAGGTTGAGTAGGTTGGGTTTAGCTTGCTCTTTTTCCTGGCTACTTGTGATATTGCTCCGTCTGTTCCAACGAGGGTTCTGTCTTTTTCCTGGTTTTTTTCTTGGCTCGATTTCCAGGTTTTTCCTTTTTTGATTTTGGCTCCTTTTTCCTTTGCTTGTTCTCTTAGTTTTTTCTTGAGTTTTTTCATGTCGAGCACGAGTGCTTGTGGTTTTTTTCTTTCCACGGTGAATTGTTCTTCTCCAGCTTTGATCTTCGCGCTTTTAACTTTGTTTAGAACGGTTTCTTGGTGCGGCAGGTTCAAGCTGTTGAGACCTGTCTTTGAGATAAGTCCACCGCATGTTTTTCTTTTGAGTTTTTTGTTCTTCTCCCATACCTCGGCTCTGTCTCCGAGTTGTTTTGCGAGGTACGTGCCCACTATTCCGCTTCCTATTATGAGTGTTTTTTTCATTTTACCAATTTTTTGTTCCAGTAGTTGTTTTATGGGTTACTTTTATTAAGGAGGGTGTGTAGAATTATTATTGCTTGGCGGCCACAGCGGAGGGGTCACACCCGGACTCATTCCGAACCCGGTAGTTAAGTCCTCCAGCGACCTGCTGAGTACTGCTTTTCAGTGGGAAATGTGGTACGCTGCCAAGTCTTCCTTATACTCCTTTTCTCTTTTTATTCAATGTTTATTAAGGTCTAGTTTATTAATTTTTATTGGCACTGTGATGAGGACACCAGGCTGTTTGATTTTAGGATGAAATCGACTTTGAGTTCCGAACAGTGCTGTCCTATAACTATTTTTTAAGGAAATCTAGGTTGACCAGTCTTTGATTACTTTGATAAATAGCCCTATGAATAGTATGTATATTGGCCACCACATTTCTTCGGTTCCTGCATATCTGTAGCCCCAGAATATTCCTAGCGTGAAGATTGTCAAGCTGTAGAGAATTATGAAGGATACCATGTCCTCTATTGAGTTAAATATATCGTCTATTACTGTTTTCACTACGCCCATGTTTCTTTTCTGGATTTCGTGCAATAAATACTTATTCTCTTTGGTGTTTTGCTTTGGAAGCTATATTTCTATTTTTTGTTTCTGCATTGCTTCTGTTTCCTGAATTTCTTCTTTATTCATCTCTTTTACTTTTTCCAGGACGTGTTCTTTTTCTTTTATTTTTTCCAGTGCTTGATTTGCTTTTTGAAGCGATTTGCATAGTTTTTCTATTTCGTTTTTTGTTTCTATCACTTCTTCGTCGGTTTCGTTGTTCTTTATCAGTTCTTTTGAGTCCATCACTTTTCCTTGTGTTTCTACATTGTTTATTTCTTCTGTATCATTTCCATTGTTCTCTATATCTATTTCTACTGATTCATCTTCTTCTTCATCACTGTATGGGTCATGTAGTATCTCTGCTCCGTCTTTTCCGTCGTACTCTTCTTGTCTTTTTTCTTTTTTGAGTTGTTGGGCTTCCAATATCTTTTCTTGGGCTTCTTGTTCGTATTTTTTCATTATTTTATTCATCAGCGGCATTTGTTTCTCACCTGCGTCACCGTTTTGCTCCTGTTGATCAGGAGCTTTGTTAGTGTATATAGAATAACACGGAATTCCTTTATAAATCTTTTGTTCGATGGACATGTGGATTTTTCAGGGTTGTGGGGGTTGTCGTGTTTCCTTAAAGGTGTTGGTGTGGATTGGTTTGGTTAGGTTGTGCGGTGATCTACTCGAGTTTTTTATCTCTCTTATTTTTCATTTAGTTTATTTTTTATTTCTTTGAACGCGCTTATCAGGCTGTGCGCTTCTTTTTCTTGCAAGAAGGATTTGTTTAAAACTCTTTTAAATATTTTTTTAGTTTCTTCTGGTTTCTTTATGTCTTCTAGGTTTTCTATTGTTTCTTCTGTATATTTGAAGAGTGTTTGTTTTTCTTTTGATATCTTTCCAGGATTTTCTGTGTTTTTTTCTGCTTTGTATAATTCGTATAGTAGTACTGTTGCTGCGTGGGTTATGTTCATCACTGGATATTCTTCATTTGTTGGGATGTGTGCTACTACATCGCATTTTCTCAGTTCTTCGTTGCTCAGGCCCTTTCCTTCTCTTCCTAGTATTAATGCGTTTTCTCCTTCTCCTTTCTCAATGTTTTCTCGTAGTTCTGTGGGTGTTAAATGCGTTCTTTCCCATTTGTAATTTTCCGGTATCTTTCCGGTTGTTCCTATTAGTGTGTCTGCTTCTTCTTTCACTTGATCAAGGTCCTCCAGAATTCTGGCGTTTTTAATTGTTTCGTACGCGTGTTTTGCTCTTGCTCTGGTTTCTCCTGTTTCTACTTCGCACTGTGGGTTGATTAGAATTAGTTCATCTTCTCCAAAGTTGTTCATTACTCGGGCTAGTGCTCCTATGTTTCCTGAAGTCTCTGGTTCCACGAATACTACTTTCATTCTTCTCTAACCTTTCTCTGTTTATTGGTTTTTCTTTTTTTCTTTTTTCAGTTTTTCTTCGATTTCTGATAGTTCTTCTG
>PWFL01000048.1 GCA_003553825.1 Candidatus Iainarchaeum sp. | reverse complement strand
CTTTTTGTTATTGTTTTTATCAATCTTCTGTTTTGGAGTTATTATCTTGTCCTTACTATTCTTTCCCGTCTTCTTCCGGTTTTTTCTTTATTAGTTTCTTGTCTTTTCTTGTGAGTTTTCCTAGCATACCTGTTCCCTTTATTTTTACATTTTCTTTGTCTTTTGTCTTTTCTTTTAGGTATTTTATAAGTCTTTTTTCAGGTATCTGTAGGTTAATTGATAGTGTTTTTATTTTCTTCTCTGTGCCTGGCTTCATCGTGTCCAGGTATATCTTTTCTCTTTCTTTTCTTCTTTTCTTTATTTTTTCGGTGTGTTCTTTCATTTCTTTGGCTTTTTCTCGTGTTTCTTCGTGCTCTTCTTCTTTTTCCTTCATCTTCGAGGTCACTTCGTTCAGTTTTTCATCTATCTTCTTGACTTTTTCAGTGGTTCCTTCTCCATGTACCTGTGATTTGTGTATCTTCATTCCTTTTTCAGAGTCGAATTCCTTGTCGCATATTGGACAGGTTTTCCCATCCTCTGTTTCTTCCGGTTCTTCGGCTTCTTCCGCTTTTTCTTTTATCTTTTTAACTTTTTCCTGGGTTTTTTCGAGTTTTTGTTTTTTGCCTTTTTTTATTTTCTTTGATTTTGATGGTTTTAGCTTGGCTAATTTATCTTTTAATTGATCTGTTTCTTCTTTTGATGGTTGTTCTTTCTTTGCTTCTTTTACTGCTCCTTTAACTTCTTCTATTTCTTTTTTGGTTTTCTCTATTTCTTCTTCCGGTATGTGTTCTCCGGTGATCTCTTGGCTAAGGTTTTCTAGTAATTGTTCAATGTTTGATAGGTCTTTCCCCATTGCCTGGAAGTATTGCCTTGTTTGTTCTCCGCTTGCTTCTTCCACCTTGTCGAGCTGTCTGTCTATTTGATCCACCTTGTCGTAGAGTTTGTCTATTGATTCCTCTATTTGGGTGCTTGATTCGGGTTTTTCCACTTCTGTTAGTTCCTTTTTCACTTTTTCCAGTGATTCTAGGACTTCGTCCATTTCTTGCTGTGCTCTTTTTCTTCTTTCTTCTTCCTGCTCTCTTGTTTTCTTGATCTGTTCGGTTAAGCTCTCTATTTTTTCCTCGAGCTGTTTTTCCTTTCCTTCTTCAGTATCTTGTAGTCTTGATTTTAGGTCCTGGATCTGCTCGATTAGTTCTTTTCCTCTGCTATCCATTCCTTCTGGTGTTCCTTGTTTTTCCATTAGTTCGTTTGGTAGTTGTTTTAGTTGTTCTTGAAGTGATTCCACGTCTTTTTGGATCGTGTCAAGTCGTGGTTCGTGGGTCTCGGGCTCCCCTATCTCCTCGATTTCTTCGGATATGTTCCTGATTTTTTCTTCAAGTGAATCCACTTCTTTTTCGAATGACTTGATCTTTTCCTGTTCGGGTAGTTCGTGTAAAGCTTGGTTTAATTCATCTATTTTTTCCTTTACGTCTTGGCCAGTGGTGTCTGTTCCTTTTTCTTTTAGTTGTTGGATTTGGTTAAGGAGTTTTGATTGTGATTCGGCTATTGTTTTTATGAGTTTATCGGGTTTTTCCTCTTCGGTTTCTTCCGCTGCTTCTTCTATGATGCTTGTTAGTCTTTCGAGTTTATCGCTTATTTCCCTGTTTTTTTCAAGGTTGTTTTTGATAAGGTTTCTCAGTTCCTTTTCTTCTTCCTTTCTTTGTTGTTTCATCTCCTTTTCTTCTTCTTCAAGTTCTTCTAGATGGGATTTTAATTTCTCCTGAGTTTTTTTAAGATCTTCAACTTCATTAGGCATTTAGTTCACCTTTTCATTATTTTTTATGTTTTTTAGTAATTGCACTCGCTAGTACTTGGTGGTTCCCAGTACTGGTTGGTGTTATAAAAATCCTGATTTATAAAAACCTTTGTTTTTAATAGCTTTATTTCTTCACCACGTATTTTATCCATATTACCCAGAGTACTAGTGCCCATAGTATTAGGAGGGTTCTCCATAGTGCGTCGTGCACGAATTCAAAGGCGTGTATGCCTCTGGTCCATCCCGCATATATGGTGGTGGTTAGTCTCACCAGGTTCATGATGTGTATTAATGGTAGGGTTAGTACTATGCCTAGGAATCTGTCTTTTTTCTTTGCGTCCGGGTAGGCTATTATTAGGGCTGTTATGGCGAACATCCCTATCCAGCCCACGCATTGTTGTACTATGTCTACCTGGAATGCTAGTTCGGATGGTTCTTGTCTTTCCTGTATGTCTATGATCATTGGTGATCTGTAGACTCTGTATCCTTGTTCCCTGAGTTTTTGTGTGTAGGTGTTCAGTATTTTTTCGTCTTCTGGTGGTAGTGACTGTGCTAGGAACTGTGTTGATCTTGTCAGTTCTCTTTCTTCTAGTCCCAGATCAATTAGTCTGTCAGTTGCGTTTTGATGGATTGGTGAGTCCCTTGGTACTGTGACGGAGTGCTGGTATGCTGTTGTGTTCATCCCTATTCCTTGTAGTATAAAATTGGTTTGCAGCCCTACTTGTCTTCTTGCAAAATTCATTTCCAGGTTCAGTGAGGATATGAATACTAGTAGTATTGCGGCTATTGCTAGTACGGTTGCCATTCTCGCTATCCTTGCTAAAGGTTCTTTTTTCTGTAGTTTTCCCAGTATTTTAAATTCATCGTTGTTTGTTTTAAACGTGTTTTTGATCTTTTCAAGGATTTTTTGCTCCATGGTCCTAGTTCCTTGGGTTTTGTGGTTGTTTTTCTTTTAGATTCGGCCTTTGCCGGTTCGTATGGTTCTTTTGTTGTAGCTCTTTTTCCTGATGTTTTGCTCCATGTATTTCTGGATTGGTTCGTGGAATGTTTTTTTAACTCTGTATCTTCTTGAGTTTTTTTCTAGCACGTCAACGTTGTGAAGTAGATCTAGAAAGGTCTTGGCTTGTTTTCCAACGCAGAATAGGATGTCTCTTTCTTGGGCTGTTCCGTTGTCCAGTACGAATTGAAGTGTCTGTATCCCTGTTTTATTCTCTTTTAATTTGTCGAGCATCTCCGTTAGGGATTGTTTGGAGAATTCTTGTGATTGTGTGGCGATAATGTAGTTTAGTTCATCGCAGTTATGGCATCTTCTCCATCCTTCGAAGTCTTCGTCCGATAGAAGCTGTTTTACTGGTGTTTGGCATTCTAAGCATTTCACTGTTTTCATGTGTATAAGTAACTCCTTTTCTTTATATAAATGTTTCCTTGGAGTTCGGGAGTTTTCCGGTTTGAACTCGATATGTGCAGTGGTTAAATTCAAGGGGAAGAACAAATTTCATTGTTGGGTGTACGGAATGAGTTTTTTCAATGAAGTTTACGGTTCCTGGAAGGATAAACAGCTTTCCAAGTACGAGGAGCTGGTTCCTAAGATGAAAAGATGCTTGGGAAAAAGTGAATCGGTGCTTGATATTGGTATTGGTAGGGCTTGGCTCTGGAAATATTTAAAGGAAGAGGGATTTGGGTTTAAGAGGATTGATGGTGTTGATATTTCCAGGGAAGCTACTGAACCGGAGCTGGATGGAGTTAATTATGTCTATATTGATGGTTCTTCAAAGGATTTCAACTTAAGCCAGGAATTAGAAATTGATGGTTACGATTTGGTGTTTGCTTTTGATTCGGTTCACTTGATTGATTACGAGGATGAACTACCTGGTTTAGTTAAGGATGGAGGTTTTTTGCTTCAGGCCGTTCCGTTGAGGTTTAGGAAAGAGATAAAGATATACAGGGAGATGGAGGTAGTTGAACAGGGGGAGATTGGCGTGGAGGAGATTGATAGATTTGTTCTTCAGGGGAAAAGTGATTAGAAGATAGTTCAGTGATTTAATCGATTTGGAACTGTCCTTTTTCCATTATTGTTTCTCCATCTGCTTTCATTGTTGGTTTTTCGATCAGGAATGCGAATCGGTAGTTTGCTTTGTTTTTTCCCAGTCCGTAGGAGTCTCCTACTCCGAAGTGTAGGGTGTGTAGTGCTTTTTCGGATTCCAGGAATCCTTTGTCCGGTTTTGCTTTTGGATTGGTCCCGATTCCGAACTCTCCTATTGTTCTGTTTCTTTTTTCTTTCATTATTTCTTCCAGTTCTTCGGGTAGTCCTTTGTGTTCGGTTACTTCTCCTTGTTCGAATTTTAAGTAACCGCTTCCGGTTCTGAAGTCGCTTATGTGGTCGAAGTAAATTTCTCCTGTGAATGTTTTTTCAATTGGTGCTGTGAATATTTCTCCGCTGGGTAGGTTTCCGTAGCTTCCTCTTCTGGTTATTTTCCCTGTTTCCTGTTGGAATTTTCTTCCTTTCACGGAGAAGGTTATTTCCGTGTTTTTTTGATCGGTGACTTGGATTTCTTCCGTGTTCTTCAGGGTTCTAACAAGTTTGTGTGTGAAGTCTCTTAGTTTGTCGTAGTCCACGTGGAATGTTCTTTTAACCATTTCTTCGGTTATGTCGGGCATCATGCATACTCTTGCGTGTCTTCTTCCGAGGTCCACCATTCTTCCTCTGAATGGTTTTTCCTCTGTTCTGTTGTCGAGTAGATATATTAGTAGATCCGTTGTCTTTATGCTTGCTTCAAAGCAGGGGGTTGTGTCCGTAACTGGTCGGGTTTCTTCTAGAAGTAGGTAGGTGTTGACTTGAGCGTTTGATTGTTTCATGGTTTTTGCGAATATTCTGGCTATGTTTAGTTTTTGTTCGTCGGTTACGATTAGTACTTCTTCTCCTCTGCTTAGTTCGAATGCTTTTTTTATCGTGTTTTTGATTGATTTTTCAAGTTGATTCATGGGCATCTTTGGTTTATCTATTCGATGAATCCGGGTTTTTTGTCTCCTAGATCTAGGAAGATTGCTTTTACTATTCTCGCGTTTTCTTTTACTTCGAGCCCGTTGTTGTTTTCTATTCTTAGCATGAATTTTGGTTTTACTGGTTCTTGTGATGTTGTTATTTGTACTGGTGTTTCTACTCCGGATTTCAGCAAGCTGAGCCTGGGTTGTTGTATCATGATCATGTCTTCCGGTAGTTTCACGGTTTCGTTTGTTTCCGCGAGGTATTGTCCTTTTGATAGTGTCCACCATCCGTATTCGTCATCCGAGTTCTTTTTTCTTGTTGGTATGTTGTTGGTGGAGGGTAGTTTTCTTTCGTTGTTGCTGAAGTCTATTCTTCCTCCTCCTTTGAATTCTTCTACTTTTGATAGAGTTAGGTCGAATTGGTGTTCTTGTAGCTGTGTTTCCAAGTGAACGTGGTCTTGTATCATGTCTTCTTTTTCTATCTTTTCTTTTATTTTGTCTTTTTTCAAATACATTTGATCACCTATGTTTTTTGTGTTTGAACGGATCCGAGGGGATTCGAACCCCTGACCTACGGCTCTCTTCCAAACTTTTTCCAAAGTTTGATCAAAACTTTTTTAGAGTTTTGTTAGAAGGCCGTTGCCCTATCCGGACTAGGCTACGGATCCTTTTTTATCATTGTTCTTGGTAGTATTGTATGTTTTCTTCTTCTGCTATTTTTTGTAGTACTTGTTTTGTCTTGTTTTTTAGGTCCTGGAATCTTCTTATTTCTCCTTCTTCTATTTTTTCTTTTATCTGCTTGAGTGCTTTTTCTCTGTGTTCTTCAGTGAATTTGGTTTGTGTGGCTTCTCTTTTCACTATTCCTTCGGCTTTCTTTTCAAGTATTTCTTTATTCATTTGTTTTTCCTCCAGGTTGTTACATTTCTTTTAGTGGTGTTATTTCGAGTAGTTCGAGTCCTTGTTTGAGTGTGTTTTTGAATGCTTTTGTTACTTCTAGCCGTGTTTTCTTTTTTTCCTCCGTTTCTGCGTGTTTCACCGGGCATTCTCTGTAGAATTCGGTGAATGCATGTACTAGTTCTATCAGGTAGTTTGTTATTTGTTGTGGTTCTTTTTGTTTTTTGGCTTTTTTTATGTTTTCCGGGAATTCCGGTATCTTTTTCAATAGTTTTTCTTCTTCGGGTTTTAGTTCGTTCTGTTGGATTAGTTCTTTTATGCCGTGTTCCTGGGTTTCTATATCTGTTTCTTCTATTATCCCGCTTGCTCTGGCGTGTGCGTACTGTAGGTATGGTCCTGTGTCTCCTTCGAAGTCGAGTGCTTTTTCCCATGTGAATTTTATGTCTTTGTTTCTTTTTTGGTTGAGGTTGATGAATATGAGTGCTGCTTTGCCCACTTCATCCGCTACCTGTTCCTTGTTCTCCAGGTCGGGGTTCTTTTCTTTTATTGCTTTGAGTGATCTCTTCTGTGCTTCGTCCAGCACGTCTTCGAGTTTGATTACTTTTCCTTGTCTTGTTGACATGCTTCCTTCGGGTATCTGCACCATTCCGTAGGATAGGTGCTTGCATCTGTCTTCCCAGTCGTAACCCAGAAGCTCAAGTGTTTTGAATACTTGTTTGAAATGTAGGTTCTGTTCAGATCCTACTATGTAGAGGTTTTCGTGGAATTGATGTTCTTCCCATCTGTGTTTGGCTGCTGCGAGGTCTCTGGTTGGGTATATGGTTGCTCCGTCTTCTTTCTGTATCAGCATGTTGGTTAATCCGTGTTTTTCCAGGGGGATGATTATTGCTCCGTCTTCTTCCTGTTCCGCTACTTCTTTTTCCAGTGCTTCTTTCACTATTGCGTGTGATTTGCCCGATCTCACGTAGTGAGCTTCTCCTCTGTAGCTGTCGAACTCGACTCCCAGTCTATTATATGTTTTTTGGAATTTATCTATGCTAAGTTCTCTGATCTCTTTCCATAGTTCTTCCTCTTCTTCTGCTCCGTCTTCCAGGTTTTTGAAGTGTTT
>PWFL01000052.1 GCA_003553825.1 Candidatus Iainarchaeum sp. | reverse complement strand
TGTCTACTTCCATGGCTATTCCGTAGAGATCTAGTTCTTTCTTTAGGTCAGCTGATGCTACTAGGTTAACAATCTTATAGTCTATACTGTTTGTCATTTTATCACCCGTTTAAAAGTAGTTGTTTATCTTTTCCTTCCCCTCCTTTATAAAGGTTGAATCCAAGTTAATTTTTTCATGGTTAGATGAATGCTTCCGCATCTTCTTGTTTTTCCTTTTTTTGTTGTTCAAATTTTCTTGCCTGTTCTTCCAGTCCTTCACCTAGTTCAGCTTCCTTGGTTCTTCTCTCTCTTATATTTAGGAATATTGGATGGTTAACTGCTTCTCCTAGTAGTAGTGCTTCTCCAACGCGTAGAGTGGTTATTGAGTCCCTTGATTTTTCGTCTATCCCTTCGCTGGTTTTTGTTATGTGGTCCAGGTCGTTTGGATTGGTTATCCTCATTATTAACTGGGTGTTACATTGACTCAGAGCTGTTGTGGATAATTTCATTGGTCTTTGACTCACTAGACAGATTGACGCACCGAATTTCCTTCCCTCCCTTGCTATTGTTTCTATAATGCCTTTTGGTATGTTTGCTTCTTTTTCCACGCCTTCTTTCGCGAAGTTATGGGCTTCTTCTACGAAGAGCACGAATGGAGGTACTTCTTCTTTTCTCCTGGCGTTGAATAGTCTTTCAGCTATGTAGGAGGTTATCATTCCTCTTTTCTTTGATTCTATCAAGTCACTTAGATCGAGTACTGTGAGTTGTCCTGGATTCATCAGTTTTTCTACGCTTGAACCTGTTTTGCTGAATAGATCTCCACTTATCCTTTCCAGCCATCTTGGAAGAACTCTTTGCACTTCTTCGTGTATTTCATCATCTTTTGAGATCATTTTGATGATATCTTCTATTCCGTAAGGTTTGTCTCTGTATCTGAGTTTTTCTATGGCTGATGATAGCTCTCTTTCCTGTGGTTTTCTCATTCCTGGTATGAATTTCTTGAAGTCCGAGGCGCTCAGTGAATTCACAGGTATCCTGAATTCCTTTCCATTCACTACCTTTACTCTGTTTTTGTATTTTTCCGATTGGGCTAGGCTCTTGTACTCTCCGTGCACGTCTATGACTAGAGAAGCGAGTCTTCCCTCCTCGGGTTGTCTTTCAAGGAGCTCTTCCATTAATACGGACACGGTATAGGTCTTTCCAGCTCCTGTTTGTGCTAGTACAGCTAAGTGTTTTTGGAATAGATCAGTTAGGCTCAGTTCGCTCGTTATTCCGTGATGCTGTAGTTCTCCTATTTCAAGTCCATTTCCCTGTTCTTCTAGGCCAAGGAAGTTTCTTAGTACTTCTTCCTTTGGTTCTTTTACTTCGGTTCCTGGTGCGGGTGGTTTTGTAGGTCTCTCTATTTTGTTTTCTCTGTATATGCCCAGAGCTTTTACCTCTCCTACTGTGTGTTCCCATTCTTCCGTTGGGAATTTATCAGTTACTTCCATCCCTGTTTTTTCTATCTGTGTAATTGATTCAGGTGAATCGAAGTATCTATTGGTTTTATGTAGATCTTCTACTCTTCCTATTACTTTTCCTTGTGGAGAATTGAACTTGATGTATTGGTCCTTGTCAACTAGGTCCTTGTCGGTTACAAAGTGTACCTTAGTTGGTGTTGGTGTTTCTTCGGTCGCGATTATCTTTCCAAGAGTCATTTTTTTCACTTTTGTTTTCTTTGTTAGTATTTTTGTTTTGGTTGTTTATTTGAATGGTCTTTGGTTTCTTCTTTTTTCCCTGAGTGCGGGTGTTTCACCTGCTTGGTTTTTTATCCGTTGTACGATTAAATCTTTTTGTTTTTCGGTTAGTTTTGCGTGTAGATCGGCTTCTATCAAAGGCACAGGGTAGCTGTAGTTTTCCGCTATTTTTGAGATGGATTTCACGTAGGAAGCTATCTTACCGGGTTTCATATGATTTTCAAGATACTCTAACCGTAATGGAGTGTCATTTTTTGATGGCTTGATGTACATGGCTTTTACTTTGTTTCTTTTCTCGGTGGAGAAATCGGAGAGAACCGGGTGGTTCCCGGGTTCGTCGGAGTAATTGAATTCACTTGTTCTCTGACCTTGTTTCAATGCTTGATGAAGTAATAGGTTGTCAAGAGATTTTATTCCTATTTTTCTAGATATTTTACGGGATCTGCTGTCCTCTATTGCTCCAACTAGCTGTATTCCTTGTTCAGTGGCTCTCTTGAATAGTTCTTCGTATTTATCTTTCACTTCAAGATATTTTCCCTTTTCCTCTGAATCTTCCTTTGGCTTGTCACTGGGGTTGGGCACTATAGAACCGTCTATAAGAAGCATTTCTATCTCTGGTTCTTTTTCTAGATAGTTAAGAGCTGTTTGAATTTCTTTCTCCATTCTATGTAGCTGTGGTTTCTTGGTTTCTCTCTCGGGCTCATAATAGTGTAGAGTTGGCTCCGGATCCGGACTTGGAAAATAGCTGTGTTCCTGTAGCTTTCCGTTGTTGTAGTACATTTCTACTAAGCACGCTCTGGTTACCACTATCTCTATTCCCTGCAGGTTCTTTCTTGTGATGCCTCCGTCAACTCCAGCTACTTTGAGAGTTATTTCCTCCTTCTCTATATCTTTGATTAGTTCTTCTCTCTGTTTCAGTTCCCGGGCTTTTTCTTCGAGTTTTTTTCTCTCTTTTTCCAGGTCATTGGACAGTTTCTCTATCTCGGTCTCCATGTGTAATTTATTGAACCCAAAGGATAAAATCCTTTCCAATACAGGTAAACCCAATCTTTTTTATAAACAGGGGGAGTAATGTAAAAATGATTGTATTATGAGCATAAAAAGGAAGAAGTTGAAGAAAAGGGAAAAAGGAAAGCACCTTAAGGGACTCAGAAAACTCCCGAATGTATCCAAGCTCAGCAGAAGCAAGGCAAAGAAAAAGAAGAGAATAGGGTTAAGAAAAAAACTCAGACCTAGACTAAGAGAAAAACCAGTCAGCGAGATACGGGGAAGAATACAAAGAATGGAAGAAACCCTACAGAAAAAGAAAATTCCGGAGAAGAGGAAGAAAGAGCTAGAAACAAGAAAGAAGATACTTGAAGGAGAGATAGAAGCGAGGGAGAAAGCAGAAAAAGGAAAAAAAGTAAGTGAAAAAGCAGAAGAAGTAAGAAAAACAAGAAAGAAAATAAGAGAGCAAGAAGAAAAAATCAAGGAACTAGAAAAACTCCTGAAAAAAGTCGACGTAGGGATGAAAGAAGATATAGAAAGATATAAAGAAGAAATGAAACGAGTTGAAAAAGTAATAGAAGATTCAGAACTAAAACAGGCTGAATTGTGGAAAAAAGGAGAAATACCAAGCCAGAAAGAAATTGCTAAATCCATAGAGAGCTCTTATCTCCCTGAAATTCGCGAAAAAGTTAGTTCCCACGCAGGTACAAAAAGCTTCTATTACGGTCCTGAGGATCTTGAAAAGAGAAGAAAAAAAGAAATGAAGAATATAAGCAATAAAATAAAAAGACAAAATAAGAGGATAAAGGAACTAAGAGAGGAAGCACAAAGGAAAAGAGAAGAACTGAAGGAAAGGAAAGAAAAACTGAAGAAAGAATAAATAATTTCACTAATTCTCCCGATTCTCAAGTAGTTTCCCATCTGAAGATTAACTATTTCTAACCTACCGCTGTTGGAAAAATCGATTAACTAGGGAAATCCATTTTCTTAACCGAACATAAAAGAAAGTGTTACAATGGTAATATTTATAAAGTATTACTATAGTAATATAATTGGTGATTTCATGGAAACCGTTCCAACCAAACTTACTCCAAAGCTCCTGGAAGAGCTAGACGAAACCGTGGAAGAAGGATGGTACGCGTCAAGATCTGAAGCAATCAGAGATGCAGTAAGAGAGCTCGTAGAGAAAATGAAGCTAGAAAAAATAGAGAAAAACATGCGGGAAGATATAGAGTGGGGTCTCTATGGAAAAGATTAGGAGAGCAGTACTCGACACAGGACCACTGATCCACCTGGATGAAATCGGTGAAGGAAAAAACCTCGAGATAATCGAAAACATCTTCATACCAAAAGAAGTCGGAGAAGAATTCAAAAGACACAGAGGAGAAAAACTAGATATAGAAACAAAAGAACTAAGTTCAAAAGCAAAAAGCTACGCTTCTCTACTCATGCAGAAACACAAAATAGATCTAGGAGAAGCAGAAGCAATAGCACTGGCAAAACAGGAGAGAATAAACCTGTTCTTCACCGATGACTGGTACGCAAGAGAAGCAGCGGATCACCTAAATATAGAGACCCATGGAACCCTAGCCATAGTTCTAAGAGCCTACAGAGAAAAAATGATAAAAGAAAAAAGAGCCCTGGATACCCTAGAAAAACTTCTAAAAAACTCTTCTCTATTCATAACCAACAAAATAATCAAAGAAGCAAAAGAAGAAGTCAAAAAATTTGAACACGAATCCTAATCCACGGAACCCATGTTACCGCTTCACAAAAACACTATTTTTCAAACGGAAACAGTACACAAAAACCTCACCTGAAAAGATTAAAAACCTAGAACTCTTTACTTTTAGTATGTTAAAACAAGTGATCTTAATAAGAAGAGACCTAGGTCTTAGCAGGGGAAAAATAGCTGCACAGGCATGCCATGCTTCACTGGAAGCCTATGAAAGATCTGAAGAGGATCAGCCTAATAAGACAAGGGCTTGGTCCGAACAAGGATCTAAAAAAATAGTGCTATGGGTAAAAGATAGAGAAGAACTAGAAGAAATAAGGAATGAACTACCAGGAGAAGTTCCAAAGGCAGAGATAATTGATGCAGGAGAAACCGAGATTGAACCAGGCACCAAGACCGCTCTGGGTATAGGACCATGGGAAGAGAAGAAGCTAGATAAATACACTGGGCACCTCAACCCCGTTAAATAGATATTAAGAGAGGATTAAATGGCTAACAACTACGAAAGAGGATACCAATTCGAATACAGAACAAAGAAGATATTTGAAGAGAACGGTTTCCTAGTCACTCGTTCACCCGCAAGCCAATCAGCAGCCGATTTATATATAATGCATGGTAAAAACAACTACCTGGCCCAATGCAAGACAACAAAGAAAGACAGACTATACATATACGAATTAGGAGAACTAAAAGAGATTGCAGAGGAAAATAACGCTATACCTCTATTAATATACTCCTTCAATTATACCCCCCCATATGTAAAAGAGGTTAAAAAATCAAAGGAAAAGCTAAAGAAAGATAAAGATCATAAGAAACTGAGGGAGTTCGTGGAAGAGATAAAAGAAAACAAATAAAAACAAGGAAAAACCAAAGGAAAAAATGTAAACCACGAATCAAAAACCCTTAAAAACGCTTAAAAGATGGAAGGCTCACCCAAAACCCTATTAAAGGGCAAAAACACTTAAAAAAACACCCAAAGGTGATTACACATCGCAACAGGAATAACTATTGGCGAAATAATGAAAAAGGCTGTAATAACAGGCAAACCAACCGACACAGTAGAGAAAGTAATCCAAGTAATGGGACAAACAGGGATAGGCGGAATAATAATAGAAGAAGATTCCGAAGTAGAAGGAATAATCACAGAAGGAGACATAATATCAGAAATAGCAGACGGTGGAGATTTTCTAGATAAAGAAATCTCGGAGATAATGAACAAACCAGTAAAAACAGTTACTAGAAAAACTGATTTGGAAGAAGCACTGAGAATAATGAGAGACATGAACATAGAAAGACTTCCAGTAATCGAGGACGATAAACTAGTAGGAATAGTTACGGAAAGAGACCTTATAAGAGTAGAACCAGCATTAATAGAAATGGCTAGAGAAAAAGAAGTACTGGACTCGATGGAAAGAAACGAAAAAGAACAACTCAGAGCAACAGGAATCTGCGAAAGATGTGAACTACACTCAAACGATCTAAGAGAATTCCAAGGAGAGATGCTCTGCCGAGACTGCAGAGAAGAAAGAGTATAAAACCGTGAAGCAAAAGAGGGATGAAATGACAAGAGTAAAGGACTACATGACCAAAAAAGTCCAAGCAGTATCCCAAGAAGACCCCATAGCTAGAGTCAGGAATATATTTCTGAGCAAAGGAGTCTCAAGAGCACTAGTATACAACGGAGAACTAATAGGGATGATAACCGACGGAGACATAGCAAGAGCATTCACAGAAGAAAGAAGAGAAATAAATCAAGTAAGAGTAAGAGAGATAATGACAAGGGGACTGATAACAACAGAACCAGGGCAAACACCTGAAGAAGCCGCGGAAAAAATGATGGAAGAAGAAATATCGGGACTACCAGTTGTAAAAAACTCCGAAGTAAGAGGGATAATAACCAACACGGACCTGGCAAGATACTTCACGAAGAGATACAGAGGAAAAGTAAAAATAAAGGATCTGATGAGCAGCCCAGTACACACAATAAAAGAAGGACAATCCGCATTCCACGCAGGACGAATAATGGAAGAAAAAGAAATATCCAAAATCGTGGTGGAAAAAGACGAAGAAGCAGTTGGCATAGTCACAGAAAAAGACTTATCATTCGCATCACCAGGTAAAAAACCAAGAAAAATCAAATACCCAGGATCGAAAAACCATCACGAACGTGTAAAAGTCTATCCAATGATAATAGGCGATATAATGCAAGAAGAACTAGTCACAACACATCCAGAAAAAGACGCGGCAACAGAAACCGAAAAAATGATCAAAAACAATATAGGTAGCCTAGTAGTAACCAAAAACAAGAAACCAGTAGGAATAATAACGAAAACAGACATAGCCAACTACTTAGGACAGAAAGCAGATAGTGAAAAATAAAACAAAAGAAAAACCCAAGAGGAAAACAAATAAATACACTGAGTGAAAAAAACATACATAGAAATCAAAAAGGCCTCACTGGTCAACTCAATCAAAAATTCACACATCACCCAACACATTAATCCACATCCTCAACAGAGGAAAAAACAATAAAAACATCAAACCAAAGAAGAGATTAATCCAAACCAGCATCA
>PWFL01000004.1 GCA_003553825.1 Candidatus Iainarchaeum sp. | reverse complement strand
TGTATCTTGCTAGGTAGGAATAACCCGGATTTAACTTTGTTAACTATCCTATGTAGGACGCTATTTTCGAGTTTCTTAACTTTCTCCATTACTCTATCTTGTTCATCTTCTGGTATCACATCACTTCCGCAAGTATCGCATTCGTAGAGGTGTGCGTCTTCTACTAGGTACTTACCTAGGAAGATCTCGGTTTTATAGATTTCCTTGTATTCTCCTCTCTCACACATTACGCATTCTATGCCCTCTAAGTCTGCTCCCATCTAATCAACCTCCAGGTCTCTATTGTTCCTCAAAGTTTTTAACCTTTTCGCTTCTTTCTTAGTAATCGGAATCACACTTACTACGATTAAAGAATTCTTGAGGAGAGTAAATGGTATCTTGTACCATTTTCTTTTAGTTCCTTTAGCTATACATAGTTTTTTACCAGGTTTATTCTTTTCGTTGTCTACTATCGTGCCTTCTTCAATCATCTCTCTTATCCTTTTCTGTAAGCTGGACCTATTCTATTAACTATTTTTTCTTGATGCCCTCTTTCCACAATTATCTTCTTTTCATCTAAATTCATTTTATCTTGTTTCTTGTGGAGAGTCCTCTCTTTAACCGATTTTTCAACAATTGTGCGTTAAAAATAGTTAAAAAGAAAGATCTATTAGAGCTCTCTACATAGAAAAAAATGAAATATCTTTATTCCAGTATCTCCACATCGTCTATCTTTCCATCTCCATCTAGATCTAGTCCTTTGACTACTCTGCTCCATTTGTCCTCGTTATCGTAGTCCTTCAACACCTCTTCTGTCTTGAGTGTCAGGGCTAGTAGAGCTGCTTTTGTACCTGACTTACCTATCCCGGAGAGAGCTAGAATACTGTTGTCAGGGTCATTTGGGTTTCTTGTTCTTGCTATGGTTCCAATGGGTTTTTCAGTGTACTTCTCACCTGTCTTGCTTGAGTTTAATTCGTGGTACGGGAACTTGTCCATGGAGAAGTTCACTATGAAGTTTTCGTTGAATTCTTTCATGAACATGTTCGTCAGTGGTCCGCCTAGAAGAATCATGTTTCCTTTTTTGTCTCCCTTGGCCTCTGTATCGAGTTCAGTTGGAAATTCGTCTTTAATTGAGCCGTGTTGGCCCAGGAAAAACCCTAACTGTATTGCAAGGTGGCTGTCCCTGCCCCTGACCTGGTTAGGTCCGTGTGGGTCCGGGGAACCCACTATTATCCTGGTGTTTATCTCTCCGTTTTTTACAAATGGATAAAGGAAATTCTTCACTTGTTCTGGTTGTTCGGATAGGGGTTCTCTTAATGGTTTCTCCTCTCCGTGAGGGAGCTCTATTGAGAAGGAGTTCTCGGTTGCTCTGTAGTACTTTGCCAGGGAACCGGATCTCTCCTCTTTCTTAACAACTTCGATTAAATCGGTCTTCTTGAGTTGGTTGATGTGGTAGTAAACCTTCTGTTCATTGAGTTTTAGTTCCTTTGCTATCTGTGACGGATACTTCGCTTTACCGGAAATCGATTCAAGTATGTTCCACCTTGTTTCATCGGCTATTGTCTTTATCTTTTCCGGATCCTGGAATAGCTTTGTCCTCTTCAGGATTCTTGATTCCTCTCCATCTTCTCCTATCTCTTTCAGCAGGTAGTTCATATTCATCCTCATCTATGATTTATTTTTTAGTGGTGGTATCATTTTTATATTACTGGTTTCCATTATATAAAAAGGCATTCATTCGAACCCGTAAACATGTTTGAATCATTTACAACGAGATTCAAATAGGTATCAAACTCCTTTTAAGCATCTTTATAAACAATGTAGAGATTCAAAACAGTGTAATTCTCGAGAACAAAAAACCAAGAGACAATAAAATCCGTGAAACAATGTGTGGAATAATAGGAATAACAGGGAATAAAGTAAACCCGGAGAAAGCAATCAATATGCTCAGCAGGCTCGACTACAGGGGATACGACTCCGCTGGAATAGCCCTAAACACGGGTGAACGAGTGGAAATAGAAAAGGGAAAGGGGAAGATACAGCAAGCGATAAATAAAGAAAAACTACCGAACAGATCCGAGGTAGCACTTTCACACACCAGGTGGAGCACACACGGAGAACCCAGCCAAGAAAACGCTCACCCGCACACGGACTGCGAAGGAGAGATAGCGGTTGTACACAACGGGATCATACACAACCACGATGAATTAAAAGAAAAATTAGAGAAGAAAGGACACGAGTTCTGTTCGGACACGGACACCGAAGTAATACCACACTTAATAGAAGAAAGATTGAATGGAAGGGAAAAAAATAGAAAGGAAGTTCTCAAAACCATTAAGAAAGTAAAGGAACAGATAAAAGGAGAGTACGCCGTTGTAGTTTCTCTAAAAGGAAGAAAAGAACTCTACGGATTCAAAAAAGATTCACCACTCTGCATAGGAATAAATCCTGATGGAGAGGAAAACTACTTCTCCAGCGACATATACAGCTTCTCACACCTCACAAATCAATCCATAGCACTGGAAGACGGTGAAAAAGCACTGATAACCCCCAAAGGATACCAAATATACAACGGATCCCTACAGAAAATCAACAGACAGCCCGAGAAATTCGAATGGAACCAAGAAAAAACAAATAAAGAGGAAGAACACCACATGCTCAGCGAAATAAAAGAACAGCCCGAAGCGGTGAAAAGACTGCTGAAAAAACAGAACGAGGAAGGCTTGGGAAGGCTCACCCAGCTGATAAAGAACCATGAAAGAACAGTACTAACCGCTTCGGGCACCAGCTACCACGCATCACTACTAGGAGCACACCTACTACAAGACGCGGGCAGAGAAACACAGGCAATAATCGCAAGCGAATACCAAAACTACATAAAACCGGGTGAAAAAACTCTGACCATAGGAGTATCCCAAAGCGGAGAAACAATGGACGTGGTAAAAGCCCTCAAGCACGCGGAACAAAGAAACTCAACAACCTCATCCATAGTGAACGTTCCAAAGACCACCATACCACGAAAAACACAGCACTCCGTAAAAATACACGCGGGCCAGGAAATCGCAGTAGCAAGCACAAAGACCTTTACAAACCAAGTAACAACCTTTGCAAGGATATCAAACCAGCTCGGAGAACAAAAAAACATAAAAAAACTCCCAATAAAGATAGAAAAAACCATAAACAAAAACGAAGAAACGATAAAAGATCTATCAAAGCAATTGAAAGAAGAAAAACACATCTACATAATAGGAGAAGGACCAACCTATCCAATAGCTAGAGAAATAGCACTAAAACTCAAGGAAATACCCTACATACACGCCGAGGGGATGATGGGAGGAGAACTAAAACACGGGACACTCGCACTAATAGAAAACAACACACCGGTTATATCCCTACGTACAAATGACAAGATGCTCAAGACCGAAGAAGAAATAAGATCAAAAGGAGCAAAAATAATACCAATATCCACAGAAACAGAACTAGAGATACCAGAAGGGAACAAAATAGAGAAAGCCCTATGCACCAACACAATAGGACAATTACTATCATACTACACAGCTAAGGAAAGAAATTGCCCGATAGACCGCCCACGTAATTTAGCTAAGGCTGTAACAGTACAATAAAATCTTTTAGATAGTCAAGAACTTTTATAAAAACTAAGAACATTAAACACAGAGAATACAATAATTGAATAAAAAAGAGATAAAAAATGACCACGGAGAAAAAGATAAAGCAAAAACTCGAAGAAGTCAAAGATCCACACATAGGCCTAGATGTAGTGTCACTGGGATTTCTGAATCAAATAGATATTGATGGAGATAAAGTTGAGATCAAAGTTGTTCTAACCTCTCCAGCATGTCCAATGGCACAGCAGATAACCGGTCAAATAAAGCAATCAGTGGAAGAACTGGAAGACGTGGAAGAAGCAAAAGTGGAACTGGACACGGAAGAACAGTGGTCACCGGAAGACATGTCAGAAGAAGCACAGGAAAAACTAGGACACCTATTCTAAATAAATTAATAACTTAGGACTTTCAGTTTTTCAGTGTTTTCCCATACTTCCCAGTTCTTTAGAAAATCTTCTATCTCTCCCGAATTTTCTTTTTGTACTTTTATAACCCCTCTTCCTATCTTCTCTCCTCTTTTCTCTCCGAGCAATCTTTTTAAAGAGCGATTGAAAGTTGTTTTCTTAGATCTAGTAAGATCTTCAAGTGAGTAAGAGTATATGTTGTAGGGTTCTATATTCATCATCTGGTTCAATTTCTTCTCTTCCTTTACACTGTATCCTTCCGTCAGGATGTTGAAACCAAACTCCGTTGTATACAGTTCATTTATCGGTATCACTTCTGTATCTACTTCTTCTATGTTCTTTTTGATTTTTTCTCTTATTTTTGATAATTTATCTATCTCTATTCCCTCTGAGTTTTTTGTGATTATGGCTACGTCAAGGTCGCTTGGTTTGAATTTTTCTTTGACTGATGACCCGAAGAGCACGATATCCACTATCTCTCCTTTAATCAGGGGCTTTAAATTCTTCTTGATTTCCTTGAGTTCGGATAATTCTTCGGATTCCTCTTTTGATTTTTCTGACATGTTTTTCACCTCTGCTTTGGGTGTAGGATTTTCTATATGTGTTGAAGACTGAGTCAAGTACTTTGTATATCTCTGGGAATTTTTCTTCAGTCACTCTGAATCTTTCTGTATGATTGTTTGGAGTTTCATTGGTATTTTTGTTTATTATGTAATCGATCAGAGATATCATTGCTTTGAAGTAGAGTTCCAATGCTGATTTGTGATTACCTTGTTCCTCCAGTATCTTCGCGCTTTCCAGATGTTCTTTATATCCCTTTTTCAAATTCTCTAACTTATTCATCCTAAAACCCTATGTTGATTATCAACATCGAGACTATTAAACCTTTGCTTTGTTGATTATCAACACTTTTTTGAAATATATTCACAAAAAGAAAACACCTTAAAGAATGAGGAGTAAAACAAACAACTAGTTAACAGGAGATAAAAATGGTTGAATGTCCGGACTGCGGAAAAGAATTTGACACGGAAAGAGGAATGAAGATACATAAAACACGAGTACACACAGAATCCAAAGAAGAAAAAACAGAAAAAGAACCACAAGAACAGGAAGAGCAAGCGTGGTACCGAGAAAGAAACTCAAAAATAGCTATAGCAACAGCAATAATTATAATCACTATCATAAGCCTAACAGTTCTATTAAGACCAATAGAACCGATAGAAAACGGTACAGATTCAACAATAGATCTAAATATTACCAATGGAGAAAACGAGACAGTAGGAGAGAACGAAACGCTAGAGGATTTTTACAGACCACCTGAAAACACACTATACTTTATCTGTGACTTCGAGAACGAAACAACAAAAGAAGAACGTTGTATTGATAACTTGATAACAGCTAGAACATTTGCAGAGGAAAGAAATATTTCCTTTGTAAGAAGAGACACTCGTGCAAACCAGTCAGTGGATATAATGAAAGGAGCAGGGGTAGCAAGATACCCATTATGGGTTTACAATACTGAAGAAACCCCTGAGGATAAATACTGTGCCTTGGTAGGTGGACCTGTAAACAACTATATTTTACAGGAGTTTATAGATCACTGTGAGGAATTTGGAACTTTAGAAAAAGGTCATTTTGAACTCTAGGATCATTAAAGAATTTTATGGGTTTATTTCTCTCCGATGATCATTGCGTGTCCCTTCTCAAAAGGATAAAGTTCTTTGAATTCTTTTATTTTGTATCCTGATCGCTTTAATTTCTCTTTTTCTTCTTCGAATATTTGTTTTGATTCTCTTGTCACGTCTATGCTTCTTGCTTTAACCATTAGAACGAATTTTCCCCCGTCTTTCAGGTACTTCTCAATGTTCTTTACCAGTATCTCTGTCTGTTCTCTTTGAGCTATATCCTGGTAGATCACGTCCACTTCTCCCTCTTCCTCGTTCTCTCCTGGTACGTATTCGCTGTATATCCCTGGGTTATTTGCATCTGCTAGCACGGGTACTATGTTGTCTCTTTTTTCACATAGGTCCATGAAGTTTTCAAACGCTTTTTCAGCTATGTCTACACCTATTATGATTCCTTCTTCTCCAACTATGTCGGATAAGTGGCTTGCAGTGGTTCCATCACCTACTCCCAGGTATAGTACTTTCTTTCCTCTTTTTACTGGGAAATCGGTTAGGTTTTTCTGGAATGCTGCTGCTGGTTTTGATTTGTAGGGATTCCAGAATCTGTACTCTTCTCCTTTCACTTTCTTGAGTTTCTCCCCGTATACTTCTTCACCTGGGTTGAGGTTCTTTGTAGCTATCCTTCCATCCACTTTGTATACTCCGTCCGTGATCTCTTCAACACTCATATTTATCACTGCATCTTCAATTGCAACCTTGATTAAACAATCATGTAATTTAAAGGTTTATGGGATTTGAACCCAACTCTTATATAGGTTCATTACATAAATGTAGTATATGTTACAAAGATGTAGTATATGGAGGGTTGCTCGAGTATTCTTCGATGAACCGAAAAAGGAACACTACCTCATGGAGATAAGCAGGAAATCCGACTTATCCCATACATCCGTTAAAAACAAGCTCAAAGAACTTTTGAACAAGGTATAATCGCTAAGAACGAGAAAAAAAGAGGAGAAAGAATCTATCCAATATATAAAGCCAAAATGGAAAACGAGGATTATAAACATTTTAAGAAGATTGATTTAATCCATAGGGTAAAAGAAACCGGTCTATTAGAAAACCTTAAATCTGAATATCAGCCTGACTGCATTGTAGTATTCGGATCAGCGGTGAGAGGGGAGGATACTGAGGATAGTGATATTGATCTCTTCCTACAAGCAAAAGCAAAAGAGATAAATCTAAACGAATTTGAAGAGAATTTGAGTAGAAGTATCCAACTACACATCTCTAAAAGTGTAGAAGAATACTCTGAAGAACTACGGAATAACATAGCCAACGGCACGGTCCTACATGGATACTTAGAAATCTTTTAACTTCTTTTAACT
>PWFL01000051.1 GCA_003553825.1 Candidatus Iainarchaeum sp. | reverse complement strand
TGGTACTTCGAAGGATGGACTGGAGACGTAGAATCAGATGACCACGAAATAACAATCACAATGGATAGTAACAAATCCATTACAGCCAACTTCGAAAAAATATACTGGCCAAAAGCAGAACTAATAAGCCCGGAACACGGAGAACAAAACGTTTCAACAAATCCAGTTCTAAAAGTAAACATCACACACCCAGAGGACAAACTAACAAACATTACATTCAGAGACTACAAAGAAAAAGAAGACCTAGCCACCTTCGAAGACATTGAAAACGGAACAGTAGTACCCTACAAATGGGAAGGGCTAAAAGAAAACACCACCTACAGATGGTACGTGAGACTCGAATCCAAAGACACTACCGTGAGTTACGGAATATGGAACTTCACAACAAAAACAGATCCAGAACCACCTGAACCAGCACTACTATCAGCTAACGCAGGAGGAGACAGAGAAGCAATAGTAGGAGAACCAATAACCCTCAGAGGAACAGGATCAAGCCACAGAAGCAGAATAGTAAAGTACAAATGGGACTTCATAGGAAACGGAGAATGGGACTACGAATCCACAGAAACAGGAATAACCCAAACAACCTACGAATACTCAGGAATATACAGGCCAAAACTAAAAGTTATAGACGAATACAACAGAACAAACCACGATACCGTTGAAATAAGAGTAATGGAAGAAATAACCCTAGTGCCTGAAGAAAGAATAAGAGAAGCTCTAGACACAATCTGGGAGGCTGACATTTCAATCTCACCAATCTACGAATACGAACCAGAAGAAAACAAAACCACTGTAAAATACAGCTTCAGAAACCAACTAGAAGAAAACAGAAACATAAGAATCAAGATGGAAATACCAACAAAAGTAACCAACACCATAGAAGACCTAAGAATAACACCAAGCCCTGACAAAGAAGAACTAAAAAACATAATAACATGGGACACATCACTCTCACCAAGAGAATTAACCGAGATACAAATACAGAAACAAGGATACATACCAAGACAACACGTGGAAGAAATAAAGATAAATATAAGAGACATAGATGTGGAAGAACCAGAACCAACACCCACAGAACCAACCACGCTAGCAGGAATGGTAACAGGAGCACTAGCAAGCCCAGCAGCAGGACTAACAGTGCTATTCGTGCTTATAATACTGGGACTAGGATACTACAAAAGAGAAGACATGAGACAAAGACTAATAGAAAACCTAGAAAAATAAAAAACCCTTTTTCCTATTTCTCTCCTTTATCCCAACTACTAGAGTATCCACCAGAAAAACCTTTAAACGTCCAGTACCTTAACACATTAAATCTACAATCCACTTAACGAAAAAAAAAGACACGGAGGAATCAAAATGCCACTACTAACAGAAGAAAAAATCACAGTCACAAACCCAGAACTGAAAGAAGAACTACAGGAAAAAGGATACGGAGAAAAAACCCACGAAGAAGAAACCTCGGACCTAGTACTATCCCCGGAAGAAACACTGTACCTAAAAGAAAAAAGAAAAGACTTCAAAGTAAAAGATCCGGAAGGAAAAAACCTAACAAAAAAAGAACTGAAAAAACAATTCACCAACAGAAACGAAGAATTCCCAAGAAAATACGCAGTATACAGAGACCTAAGAGACAGAGGATTCTGCGTGAAAACAGGTTTCAAATTCGGATCACACTTCAGAGTATACAAAAGAGGAGACAAACCAGGAGACGGACACGCAAAATGGCTAGTGCACGCAGTACCAGAAGAACACCAATGCAGCTTCCCAGAACTAAGCAGAGCAGTAAGACTATCCCAAAACGTGAAAAAAACCATGATATACGCAATAGTTGACAAGGAACAGGACATAACCTACTACAAAATCAAAAGAATAACACCCTGAAAAATAATAGGATGATTAAAATGGACCTTTACAATTTGAAAAAGGACAGTAAAATGAGGAAAAGAATAGATGAACTAAGAAAAGAAAAAAGAGAAAGAAGAAGGAAAAAATACGAAGAACACAGAGAATACTCCAAAAAACTAGCACCGGAAAACCTTGAAATCGAGAAACTGGAAGACTACATGAAAAAACTTCAAAAAGAAACCAAGGAAAACAAAGAACTTAAAAAAGAACTTCGAAAAAGAAAAGAAACACTTGAAAAAATCGTGGAAAACACGAACAAGATATTCCACGACAGCAAGAAAAAACCAAGAAAAAAACTGAAAAAAGAAGCCAAACAAGAGAAAGAAAAGATCGAGAAAAAACTAGAAAAAATGAAACGCAGAGAACTAAAAGAAGACCTGAAAGAAGTGAAAGAAAAACGGAAAAAAGAACAGCTGAAAGAAGACTTCGAAAAGAAATAAAAACACATAAACCGCTAGATGGAGATTAAAATGGCTAACAGAAAAAAGAAAAAACTCGACGTAGAGAAACTAAAAAGAGAAACACTCAAACAATCGAGAAAAAGAAAAGAAATGACTCCAAAACAAGAAAGAAAAGAGCTACTAAGAGGCCTGAAATCAGTATCAGAAGGTCTCAAAAGACAAAAAGAATCAATAACTAAAAGAAGAAAAGAAGAAGCAAAAAAATACGATCAAAAAGCACTGGACGACTTCATCCACCGACTATACGAAGAAAGATTAAAACTCCCAAAGGAATCCAAAGAAAGACTCAAAAAGAAAGTAGATACCCTCATTGAACAGGAAGAAAGCCTTGAAGGAAAGAGGAAAAAAATAGAAGAAGAAATAGAGAAACTCAAAGACACGTTTGAAAAAATACCCGAACCAGTGGACAAAGAATGGGGAAAGGAGAAAAAATGAACAAAAAGAAGCAATACATAGAAGAAGAACTCCAAAAAGCACAAAAATTCATAAACAGTATAGAAACAGATTCCAACCTACTCATAATAGCCCACTCAGATGGAGACGGGATAATAAGCTCCGCAATAATCACAAAACTACTACAAGAAAAAAACAAAGAAAGAACAAACCATAAATTCATACAATCAAGGGGAAAAGAAGCCGAAGAAAAGATACTAAAACAAATCCATAAACACGGATCCAACACCATTATACTCCTTGATTACACACCAAATAGAGAACAAACCTACGGAAAAATAAACCAACAAGGAGCTAAAACACTTACCATAGACCACCACCCCTGTAAAGAACCATCAGAAGCAAAAGAAGACACTGAAAAACACACCTACGTTAACCCCCAAAAACAAGGAACCCCACCAGCAGCATCAGTACTATGCCACCTACTATACCAACAGATGAATGGAGAAAAAAACACAAAACCCTGGGCAATAATAGGAGCACACTCCGACACCAGAATAAAACAAAGCATACCACTACTAGACTTAACAAACGAAGAAAAAGAACTCTACATCCCGAACGGAAGAATGAACAGATCACTACACGAAATATCCTCAGTCCTACTAGCACCCTACCTCAAGAAAGAACTAGCACCCCGAGTACACAAATACATTAAAGAGAGCATAGAAAAAGAAAACCCAGTACTAATCCAAGAAGAAAAGTACGGGAGAACACTCGAGCTTTACAAAATCAAAGAAAAGGCGGAAAAACAAAAGATTAAACAAACTAAAAAGAACCCAGATCTAGAAGTACACGAAGAAGCCAAACTAGTTACAGTACCAATAGAATCCAAATTAAGGATAAAAAGTGAAATAGCCGATCAACTACGATTGAAATACCCAGAATACGTAATAGCAGTAAAGATGGAGAATCATGAAAAATGTCTTCTTAGCCTAAGATCCAGCCGAGCAGACCTGAGCAAAGCAGTTCCAAAAGCATGCGAAGGAATAAACGGGGAAGGAGGAGGCCACCCACACGCAGCAGGAGCAGCAATAAACAAACAACACTACCAAGAATTCATAAAAAACCTTAAAAAAGAACTCAAAAAACAAAGACGATCAAAATGAAAAAACTAAGCCTCATAGGACTAGGACTATGGAACGAAAAGGACATAACACAAAGAGCACTAGAAGAAATAGAAAAAGCCGACGTAGTATACCTGGAAAACTACACCAGCAAACTACCAGGCACCACAAAACAAAAACTAGAACAAGAAACAGATAAAAAAATACAGCTAGCCAACAGAAAATTCATAGAAGGCGGAAAAATACTCCTGAACGCGAAATCAAACCACGTAGCACTCCTAGTACCCGGAGATCCTCTAATAGCCACCACACACACCGACATAATCCTAAGAGCAAAAAAACAAAACATAAAAACAGAAATAATACACAACTCCAGCATCTACAACGCGGTAACAGAAACCGGCCTACAGATATACAAATTCGGAAAGACCGCAACAGTAACATTCTGGAAACCAAACTACGAGCCAAAGAGCTTCTACCAAACAATAAAACAAAACAAGGAAAGAGGACTGCACACACTACTGCTCCTTGACCTGGAAAAAACCAAGGACAAATACCTATCACCACAGGAAGCAATAAGAACACTCCTAGAAATAGAGAAACAGGAACAACAAGAAGTATTCACGGAAGAAACCAAAGTGATCATAGGCTCCAAACTAGGATCACCAAAACGAGAAATAAAATACGGGAAAGCAAAAGAAATGGGAAAAGAAACAGAAATCGATCCACCAGCCAGCCTAATAATACCAGGAGAACTCCACCCACTCGAAGAAGAATACCTACAGCAATTCAAAGTCAACAAAGGTGATCAAAATAACTGAAAATCAAGACAAGCTGGAAAAATGCATGAAGATAACTGAAAAAGCCCTTAAAAAATCCAAACCAATCGATGAAAAGGGAGAAAAACTATTAAAATTCGTAGAAGACTACTACAAAGACGCACAACACTACAAATCCAAAGGAGATAAAGAAACCGCGTTGGAAGCAGTTTCATACGCACACGGAATACTCGATGCAGGGGTACTATCAAAACACATAAAAACACCAAACTACTTATTAAACCCGGAAGAGGATAAAAACGAAAACTGATAAAAATGGATCTAGGCGGGCAACCGAGCCAGGAAAGTAAATTCGAAAAATTAAAAAAACCAAAACTAATCGGAGGAATAGCAGCAATCATAATCATAGCTGTAATAACTCTATATTTTTTCCTACCCACCCTAACCGGACCGGGAGCACTAACACTATACCTGGAGGAAGAACAACCAGTAGAACCCAACCAAGAGGTTAACCTAATAGTAGAATACAGAAACACTCTCAGAGAAGACGTGGAAGAAGTAAAAATCCAGGTTGAACCAATATCTAAAGAAAAAATAGAGATAATCGGAGAAAGTGAAAAAATAGAATCAAGAGTAGGAGCTGGACAACTAAGACAGTTCAGATTCCCGGTTAACCTGAAGAACGTTACTAGAGGAAGCACCTACGCAATAGAGGTAAGCGCGATCACTACACAGGAAGAATTCACTGAAAGAATATCCATAAAGATTGATGGAGGTCTTTAGAATTATTGGTTCAGGAGATTTTGACGTGAACTTAAAACACGAGATTGACCAGGAACTGGTTGAACTGGTCTACAAGGCTCTCAACCCTACTTCTGTTAGATTGACTGAGCTTTCCTTGAAGTACGACAAGGATCCTGAGGAAGTTCTGGAAAGATATAATGAAATAAGAAATAAGTTACTGGATTAGCCCTTGTTCTTCTTTTTCCAGAGATCTCTTTTCTTCGCTAGTATTTCTTTAGATAATTCTCTTAGCTCTTCTCCAACTGTAAGCGCTTCCTTCGGAGTTAGCTTGAATGCCTTTTGATCATCTTCTCCCTGCAGTCTTATCATTATTGACCCGTCTCCAGGGTAGTTTCCATCCATTTCAGGCTCTTCAACTTCTAGTTGAAGCATGTTCCTGTGGCTCTTACCTTCTTTATCTTCCCAGAAATGCGGGAACTGAGCAGCTATTCTCATATTAACACCTCGGTAATATTTGTATTTCGGAATATAAATCAATTTATGGTTGAAGTGAAAATTTTCATAAAAATGTTAAGAGCTATTTGATGTTCTTCATGCTCTTATGCAGTGTACTTTCCTTGTCTTATTCTTCCCGCTTTGATCCTGTCCCGCGTCTATAATGCTCTTTGTCGAGGTCAATCCAAATTCTTCTATAACTTCATTCAGAACTCTTTTACCTATTTCGGTGTATCCGTAGTAGTAGTTCCATCCGTTTTCTTTTTTTGTTCTCCAGGATGCAAGTGCTTTGTGGTCTCTATCCATTTCTTTTGAAGTTGTTTCCTCTATGTGTTTCTTTATGTCTTTGAATTTTTCCGGGTCGTGTATTTCCTCTGTTTTTCCTCTGCTGGGTTCTTCTTGTTTCTTTCTCAGCTGTATCTTTACTCTGTAGTCCTTGTTCTTTCTTCTAAGACACGCTGTACATAGTTTTTCATTGAAATCTATATCTATTTCGTGTTCCTTTTCTACTGGTATCATTCCTTGTGGGTCCGCTTTTCCTTCTACTTTTACTTTTAAAGTATCTTCATCCATTTCAGTATTGATATTTGTTCTATTGAGATCTATATCCATCTTTTTTAGTGCTAGGTCCTTGATTATTTTTTTGTCCGGTTCTTTCCACTTGTCGTGGTTTTTCCAGTATCCGCATTCTCTGCATTCCGTTATCTCTACTTCTTCTGGTGCTTTGGTGAATTCGTGTTCTTCTTTGTAGCATTCCAGGCAGATTCCTTTGTAGAAGTTGGTGTCTTCTTCACCGCATTTTGGGCAGAATTTTTCAGGCATCTTCATCCTCTTTTCATAAGTAGTCTTCGGTGTCGTGGGTTTCGTTCAGTTCGGGAACAACTACTTCGGTGTCCACGTTTTCCCTTATCCATTCTTCAAGTGCTTTCGAGTTTTCTTCGTCCCCGTGTACAACGAATGTTAGCTCCGGGTCTATCTTCTCCACGAACTCTCTTAGCTTGTGCTTGTCGCTGTGTGCGCTGAAGTCGTAGAACTCTATGTCGAATTCTGATAGATCCAGATCGTACTTATCGTGTTTGAACCTTCCGGTCTCCAGCAGTCTTCTTCCCGGTGTGTCCTCGGGTTGGTACCCGGTTAGGTAGATTCCGTGTCCTTT
>PWFL01000058.1 GCA_003553825.1 Candidatus Iainarchaeum sp. | reverse complement strand
TTCCATCTCTCCATTCGATAAAGTAGTAATCACCATCAGGTGTCGCTTCTATCTCTATATTGGCTCCTACTTTGTATTCATCTTGTTCTGGATCTATTTCAACTGCTCCTTGTCCTTCTATATCAGCGTTAAACGTGTAAGTTTCGAACTTCTGCACTATTATCTCTTCGGTGTAGGTATCGGTTTCTTCTTCAGTGGTCATCTCAGGGCTTTCCGTGTGTTCCGCGTATCCTGTTATGGTTAGTTCCACTGTGTAGGTTCCTGGATCATCGTAAGAATGTATAATTGTTTCTGCCGAGTCTACTTCTCCGTCTCCCAAGCTCCATTGGTAGTCAATTACTTCCAGTTCATAGTCGGGGTGGTATGGATCCATTACGGATTTGTCGGTGAATGTTATATCTTCTTCTGGCCAAGGGTTTGTTGGTTCGTATGAGAAGTCCGCTTTTATTGAAGGTTGACATGCTTCTGCTTCTGCTCCCGTATAGATTTCGTCCTCCATGCCCAGTTTACAACAGTCAATCGCTCCTGGGAAAACCGGTTCTCCCTGTGGTCCCACGCATGCTTCTTCACAGAATTCACAAGGAACTTGTGGATCAGCGTCTCTGCTTGTGGCGCATTGGGATGCTGCTCTTTTGCATTGTTCGAATAATACGTCTTCTTGTCTGGGCCCTAGTGCTCCGGTTATTAGTACGGTGGTTACTGCTCCAATAATAAGTACTGTGGCTATAATAACTATGTATTCTATCCCTCCTTGGGATTTGGATGAATTTATCTTATTTTTAAACTTCATCTTCTCACTTTAGCCACACATTAATAATAAAGAATAGATGGTTTTTAAGCGTTTTCTTTTTCTAGAGTTCTTTTTGAAGTTCTTGTTTTAGTGATTTTAACGCTGGTTCTTTGGTAACTGGGTTTCTCTGTTCTTTTACTTCTTGGTAGGACTCTTCTTTGAACAGATTCTTTATCTCTATGTCTAGTTCTTCTCCCGCTTTTTTCACTGCTTTCCATGATTCTGAATCTGGTTTGAAGTAGGCGAGTATTTTCTCGTAGTCGTGGTTTTCAATGTATTTTTTAACCCTGTCTTTGTTTACTTGGATGTATCTTTGTTTTATTTCAGGTGTTTCTTCCCACTCCGGCCATTCGTAGGCTGTGAATGGATAATTATCGCATTTATCTATTGGTATAACTCCTGGACTGGATAACACGACTCTGTGGATTTTTTCCTGTTCTTCAGTTTGTTTTATGGCTTTTTGTATGGCTTTGTGTGTTTTTGACTTTGGATAGGGTTTTTTGTAGCTGCACGGTAGGAATAGTAAGATTTCTTTTTCTCTTGGTTTTTGGTATAACCTCTGGAAGTAGTCCTGCCATACTTGGTAGTGT
Organism: Candidatus Iainarchaeum sp.; assembly: GCA_003553825.1. Taxonomy (GTDB): domain Archaea; phylum B1Sed10-29; class B1Sed10-29; order B1Sed10-29; family B1Sed10-29; genus B1Sed10-29. Next base: position 6,348 of record PWFL01000058.1, on the reverse strand, counting down.
GGGTGTGTGATTAGGTCTTCTGAGCATCCCTTGAGTTCTTTTTGTTTTTTCTCTTTTTTCGGGAACTTAGGTATGAAGTACATGTTTTCGTATTCTACGGATACTTGCGGGTGGTCCTTCCATTTTTCTATCTTTTCGAGGAACTGTTCTTTGTTCAGGGGTTTCCATTTTCCTTTTACCCAGTCTTTGAACAATTTTGATTGATTGTGTGGGTAGGTGTTGATTAGAACTATTTTGTCCTCTTTATTTGTTTTTTCGAGTACGTGTTCAACTGATTTCTCCAAAGTGTTCGGTTTTGAGAAGGGTATGTTTACCATTATGTATGTTTTGATTTTTCCATTGCTTTCATGTATTTTCTTCACTGCTCGGTCGTAGTCCTCTATTTTGAATGGTTTTCCGTATTTTTCCAGGACTTCGTTGTCAGCTGCTTCCAGCCCCATCGCCACTGTGAAGTCTAGATCGGATTCTTTGAATGTTTTTAGGTTTTCCTCGGTGATGAAGTTAGCTGTGGATTCGAACGATACTTCTTTTACTTCTTTTTCTTCTAGGTATCTGGTTAGCCATTCTCTAAATTTTTTTGGAAATTGTTTGTTATCTAGAAAGGATCCTGATTCGTATATCTTTAATTTATCAATTTCTTCGAGGTTCAGCTGTTTTACTTGGTTCTTTAGTTTCTCCGTATCCACTGGATATTTTTTCTGTCCCCATCCGCATGCGTAACACGAATTAAATCGGCATTGGCCGGAGTTGAGGATTATTGTCTCAGTTTTTGTCACTTCTATCACGGTGTTGTCTTTTAGTTCTTCCTTTAATTAAATCTTTCGAGAATTATTAGGAACTAAAATTCAAGGGAAACCTTTATAAATTATAATAATTATAATAATTATAGAAGATATAAAATATGGAGGTATATTATGCCAACTACAACGACCATAGCCGTGGACAAAGAATCAAAAAAACAACTCAACAAAATTGGAAGGAAGGGAGAGACCTACAACGAGATAATAAAGAAACTCATAGAGCTAGCTAAAAGAGAAAAATTCTTCAAAAGACAGGAAAGAATACTGGAAGAAGAGGAGTTCGTTGACCTTGACCAAATATAAAGTAAAAATAAGTAAAAAAACAGCCAAACAGCTAAAAAACACGGAGAATCCAGACAGAATAAAGAAAAAACTCAAGAAACTAAAGAAAGAACCATGGAAACCAAGAGCAAAGCTGGACATAAGGAAAATAAAAGGATCGGAGGATCCAAAGCTCTACAGGCTCAGAATAGGAGACTACAGAGCAATATATGTTATAGAAGAAGAAATGGTAAAGATAACAGAGATAATTCACAGATCCAAAGGATACGACTTTCTAGAATAAAACCACGCAAGCCTCGGATGGGATTTGAACCTATTAAATAATATGATTGAGGTTTTATATTTCGCTTCTGATCTGCCCGTATACTTCTTCAAGTTCTTCTAGAGATAGATCTTTTACTTTTCTTTTGTCCTGTATATCTATGTTGAACCCGTGTTCAACCGCGTTATGTAGATTTTTGTTTCTGTATCTGAATATTTCTCTGATGAATTTGTCGTATTTTTCATCTCGTTGTTTTTCTCTGGGTTTTAGTATCATGACTGCGGCGTCCACTTCTGGTTTGGGGTAGAACTCTTTTCTTGGAAGTATTTCTCTTAGTTTTGGCTTGAAGTAGGTTTGGATCATCACGCTGAGTCTTCCGTAGTTGCTGTCTCCTGGTTTGGCTGTCATTTTTTCCCCTACTTCTTTTTGGTACACTAGTACTGCTCTTTTAAAGTCGTAGTCGAGTAGTTTGAATGTGAATGGTGTGGATATGGAGAATGGTAGGCTCGATACTGTTTTATCGAAATCTGGATAATTTATTTCAAGGCAGTCGTTCCAGATGTATTCTATATTATCTTGTTCTTTTAGTGTTTGTTTCAGGATTGGTTTTAGTTCTTTGTCTTTTTCTATTGCTATTACTTTGTTTGCTTTTTTTGCTAGTTCTTTTGTTAGGTATCCTGGGCCCGGCCCTATTTCTAGTACTGTGTCTTTTGGTTTTATTCTTCCGTGTCTTGCTATTCTTTGTATTGTTGAGTTGTTTTTGAGGAAGTACTGGTCTTTTAGTGGGTTGGCTCGGAATCCGTGTTGTCTTTCTTGTTTCTGTATTTTTTGCTTTAGGTTCATGTGGATCTTTTTTGATGAGTATTAGATCTACGAGTGGATTAGAGCTTTTTAGGTTTTGCTTTGTCTATCTTTTTCTTCTTTTTTTGCTTTTTTTGTCCTTGGACTTGGTGAATAGTCTGTACTTGGTGTTTCCTTTTATTTCTTCTATTAGTCTTTTTGCTAGTGATTCTTTTGGATCGGGCATTAGTTCTACTCTTTCTTCCAGGTCTTCGTAGCTTTTGAATTCTTCTTTTCTTCTTTGGTCAAGGATTTTCTCCATGTGTTTTTTGCCTATTCCTGGTAGTAGTTCTAGGCTGTGTTCTTTTATTGTTATAGCTCCTGTGGTGTTGAAGAATTTAATGAATTTTTCCTCGTTTTCCTCCACTAGTGTCTTTGCTACGTTTTCTAGTTCGTTTTTAGCTGTGGTGGTGAGGTCCTTGTACTCTAGAGTGGATTTTATGTATTCTATTTTTTCTCTGTCGTCTTTTCCTATGTAGATTTTTTCTCCTAGTGATATTTTTTTGTCTTCTTTTGGAACTAGTTCTAGGAGAGTGAAGTACTTTGTGCCTATACCTTGCACTATGGGCTCGTTTTTGTAGTCGTTTTTGTAGCCCTTTTTCAGGTGCTCTAGTGCTATTGCTTGTTCTTCTTTTTTCATTTTGAATCTTCCTCATTTGTTTTTTCGGGTTTTTATTCAGATGTTGCTTCACGTAAATCATCCACTATTTTGAGCACTTTGTTCGTTTTTTCTTCGTCTATGTCGAATCTTTCTTTTTCGAACACTAGGTTTACTTGGTCTTCGTTGAATGGCATTAGGTTAACTAGTCTGACTGCGAGTTTTTCGTCTATGTCTAGGTCTTTTATTTCTTGTCCTGCTTCTTTTGCTCTTTCTGCTTCGGCTTTTCCGAATTTTTCCGCGTATTGCATTGTGGTTTTTTGCTCGTATGTGAGTTCTTCTTCGTCTCCTAGTTGTTCTTTTCTTTTTTCTAGGTTTTCTCTTACTTCTGGTATGGTTATTGATTTTTTGTTCTTGATTTCTTTTCCTATCATTTTTATACACCTGGCTAGGTTTTGTTGTTTTTGTTGTTTTTTGCTGGGTGAGGGTTTTTTACGCTGTTATGTTGATTTGGTTTTCCCGTTGTTTTTTTCTTGTTTTTTTAGATGTACTGGATGGATTATTTGTTCTTTTTTGCTTCCTTGGTCGCTCAGTTTTACTTTGTAGCATCTTCCTTGTTTTCCGGTTATTTCCCCGGTTTTTCCGAAGAATCTTCTGTATGGTAGTCCGGATGTTATTGCTGGATTTGGTTTTACGTGTACTTTTTCTCCTTGTTCGAATTCTTTGAGTAGGTCGTTGACATTGGGTGTTCCTTTTTCTCTTGTTGACTTGGTTAACTGGCTTCTTGTTTTTGCTCTTGTTCCTTTTTTCTTGAATTTAACCATTTTTGTTCACCTTTTCGGTCGTTTTAACGGGTTTTGTTCACTTGGTTGTGTTTCTTTCACGTGTTTGTTTTTTATACCCGGTGTATTTATAAATTGGTTTTTAGGAGCTTTTTTGGAGTATATTGTACCTATTTTCTTTTTTTAGGTTTGGACTGCAAAAATATATAAACCCTTGCGTGCATAAATATTACAAATAGGAGTGTTAATTAAAGGTGATGAATATGGGTGATGACGGGATATCGATAGAGAACTTTGGAGCTGGGTTCATAGTCATGGTGTTTGCCATATTCATAGTGTTCGAGCACTCTTTCCCAAAGTCAAATGCCTATACTGTTATGTTTTCGCTAGTATCCATGCTAGCCGTGGTTCTAGTCCTTAAAGGAGTTTGGGATTTATTTGTTAAGAAGAATGAGATGACTTTTTTGGCTGGAGTAGCTCTATCAATTGTTTTAATCCTTCTTTTCGATGGATTGGGTTCTATTGTAGCTGGTTTCACGCTTGTATTAATGTTAGTGGAAGAGATTATAAGTATAATAGTAGCTCTTTAGGATTTATATTAGAACCTTTACTTGATTTCGTCCACTGATATTCCTTCTTTCTTTATTCCTTCTAGTTCTTCCGTTGTTTCTTCTTTCTTTTCTGATTCTTCTTTATCCTTGATTTCTTCTTTCTCTTCTTTTTGTTCTTCTTTTATTGCTTCTAGCACTTCGTTAACGTTTTCCAGTAGGAATGTGAGTTCTAGCAGGGTTAGTAGCTTCGTCGGGTTTTTAGTGTTTTTCATTGTGTCTTTTATTTCTTTCACGAATTTTCTAACCACTCCTGTTTTCTTGTAGGTTTTTAGTTTCTCGGTTATGAATTCCTGGATGTCTTCCGGGTCCCTTAGGTCCGGTGCTTCGGGCAGGTTCTGTACGCAGAACTGTGCTAGTTGATCTATTTCTCCTTTCTCCATTTTTACTGCCCAGCCATTCGGTACTTTGAATTCACCTGTGTATATGTCTTTATTAGGGGACTGACCGAATACTTTCCTGGATATGTTTTTTATCTGCATTGATTTTCGATTGAAGTAGTCTCTTTCTATTGATTTTCCCTGTTTCATCATCTGTTCGGCATTGTCCATGTATATATCTGAGAGGTATCCCAGCGAGAAGTAGAGTAGGAGTTTTCTGTCCGGGCTTTTCCGCAGTAACAGGTTTTTTAGGTCTCTTGGTTTTGATTTTAGTTCTTTCATTATTTCTTTGGGATTGGATTGGATTTCAACCATTTTCAATACCTTTCTAATATATTCGAGTTTTTTATATTTGAAATTATTTGCTCTGATCTTCTATGAATTTCTCGAATGATCTATCATAGGTTTGTTCCGCTTGTTCGGAGAATGCACATGCGGGTAGCTCGTTTTTTTCAGTGTGGTGCCTTACGCACTCGCAGCATTTGCCTTTTCTCGGGCATCCTGGATAGGTGCATGGGCAGTCTTCCAGGTTTTGTTCTATGTTAGGGCATTTTTCTCTTTCCACGTTATCACTTTGTTTGCTCCGGCTCGGTATTATGTAAGGGGTTTTTCTTTTATAGCTTTTCGGTTGACTTCAGTTATTGGTTTTTACTTTACCTATCCCTTAGTTCATTATCCTACATTTTAATTGTTCTATTTCTTTTTGATCCATCCCTATAAGAGGTGTGTATACCGGTCTTTGGTATTCTTCGTGGTCTTTTATAGATTTTTCCATTTTTGTGGATCCTGTTACTGTTCCTACTGGTCCTTCCGGTTCTTTGCGTGTTAGATTCCATTCTTGAAAGGATTTTTTCAGTTCAGGGTTTATGTCTTTAGCATTAATGGGTTTTATCATGCAGCCTCTTTTCATCATCATCCAGGCGGCTGCAAGATCTTCCGGTGTTTTTAACGGTGATTTGAGTGTTCCCGCCACTCCAAGTGGTCCTCCTCCCGTTCCTCTTATCTTTTCGGTGAATACATGTGCTTTATCATTGTATATTTCCACGTAAAGAGTTCTATCAGGATTGTCAAGATCCACTTCTAGGTTTTTTTCATTGTTTATTGCTGCTCCTAGCTCTTCCTCAAGATCTTTACTCGTGAACGGATGATCCTTTGTTATTCTCTGCGCTCTCACTGCAAATGTTCCTGTATTCGGCCATTCCTTGATCATTTCTTCCGTCTTTTCCTTTATCCGTTGTTTTTCTGGCTCTGTTTCAGTTGCTCTGGACAGAGATACTATCCCGAATACTCTTTTCAAGGTATTTAGAGCTTCAGATTCTTTAGAATCATGTTTCGGATATACGTATAGTCTCAGTCTCTTTTCTTTTACTTTTGCTTCTATTTCTTCTCTTCTCAGAGCTGTGCGCATGTTGTTTCCTAGTTGCGATAGGAATCTCTTCTTAACTGGTTTTGACTTGAGGAATATTTCTCCGAATCTGCCTATTATCATGTTTTTTCCAGCCCTATTTCTAATGTTGTAGAGTTGTAGAGTTATTGTGGTTTAAGTGTATTAAAGATTGGAGTTTGGTGGAGAACTAAAAGAAGAAAAGGTATGGAGGAGGGGTTTCACCCCCTCGTGTCCTTTTCAGTGTTACAGGGAAACATAGCCATGAACCGGCTTATGCTTCCTTTCGGGTTTTATATGCAGGTATTAAGCTTTAGAAGCCTTTAAAGTTGTCTGGATGATAGTCGGATGTCTTCTGCGGTTACTGTTTTTCTGCCTGCGTGTCTTGCTAGTCTCATTGCTTGTGTAGATA
>PWFL01000013.1 GCA_003553825.1 Candidatus Iainarchaeum sp. | reverse complement strand
TTATTTAAAGACTAAGTCCTTAATACCTACAAAAGCAAGGTCAAAAAAATGAGTTCAAAACTATCAGCAACACTATCAAAGATCTACGAATTAACATTCAAAGGAAGAGTACTAGGAGTATTTCTAATAAGCTTTATCATGTTCCTCCTAGGAACCATCCTGAAACAATACATAGGAGACACGGAGCCAATAATATTCTCAACAGGAACCCCAATACTGCTAGTAGCTCTATTAATATTCACAGTGGGATTCCTGTTCTTCGGTTACCTAACCCCAGTAATAATGTTCATAGCCGGGGATTATACTAGAGTACTGGTGCTTGAAACAGGAGGACTAGGACAGGCAGAACCAATAATTCTCATAATATCTTCACTCGTAGTTGGTTACTCAGGAATAATGCTTGGAGATTCTCTACTTCGAGACATGTCGGGAAAAGGCAATTTCTTCGATTCTCTGAAGATATCAATGATTATACTAGCAATAGGACTGGCAATAGCGGCTGTTGGAGACTTCTTACTCCCAGCAATCTAATGTTTCAATAGATGAAAAAACCAAACCCTTAAATAATCATTAGTCCCATATATTATAGCGGACAGACCCTTTCTCCAACGCGTCACCGTTTGTTCAGGAGGACGGAGCGGCACCGTCCTCCCTATATTTACTCACCTCTAGCCATATGTATAGACGCTTAAAAGATCTAAAAGAACTGTAAATAACTATTAGCAGAATTTTGAAAAACTCATGAAAAAATAGAGAGAATGAGAACTAGTTCCATCCATCGAGATTTTACCTTAGTTCAATACACATTGTTTTCGACTTCATTGGCCCTAGTTCGAAGTAAAAAATCTAAGAAAGGGCTTTAAATGAATTTATTAACGGTTGTACCGCATTCAGGGCATTCACCCTTTAACATGTCTCTACCGTTTTTGGTAGTGGTCTTTTTCTCATCCTTCATTTCTACTTTTTCTCTACATTTTACACAGTAAGCTTCAGTCATATATTCCACCTCCACCCTTGAATAGAGACCCCTAATATAAAAACCTTACTCCCAGATACCCCTAAATCCGAAATCTTAAATAAAATCAAGTCTTTTTCATACTCTGTTTGAAACATGAAAAAGGAGAGGACCTAAGTTGACCAAATATATATTCATCACAGGAGGAGTAATGTCAGGTCTTGGAAAAGGAGTTACAGCAAGTAGCGTGGCAAGATTAATACAAGACAGAGGATACAGCGTATCCTGTCTGAAGATAGATCCATACGTGAACGTGGACGCCGGTACAATGCGTCCAACTGAACACGGAGAAGTATTCGTAACGGAAGACGGAGGAGAGATAGACCAGGATCTAGGTAACTACGAGAGATTTCTCAACAAGGACCACAAAAAACAACACAACCTAACAACAGGTAAAATCTACCAAAAACTAATAAAAAAAGAAAGAAGAGGGGACTTCTTGGGAAAAACAGTTCAAATAATACCTCACCTGACCAACGAAATAATTAATTACATAGAGGAAACAGGTGAAAAAGAAGATTTCCTAGTCATAGAAATAGGAGGAACAGTCGGAGACTACGAAAATATACCATTCCTAGAAGCAGCAAGACAAATGAGGCTGGAAAATAACCCTAAAGACGTTATCTACGTACACGTAACCTATCTACCCATATTAAAAGCAATAGGAGAACAAAAAACAAAACCAACCCAACACAGCGTGAAAGAACTAAGAGCACAAGGGATCATACCCGATTTTATAATAGGAAGAAGCGAACAACCACTAGATAAACCAAGAAAAGAAAAAATAGCTCTATTCTGCGATGCTGAACCAAATAAAATAATCTCCGCACCCAATGTGGACAACATCTACAAGATTCCAGGAAAATTCAAGCAACAGGAACTCGGTAAAAAAATACTGAACCAAGCGGATGTAGAGCCAGAAGAAAACGGGTTCCAAACATGGAGAGAAATGGTTCAAAAAATGGAGAGAGCTAAGAGAAAACAAGAAGAAGTTAAAATAGCTCTAGTAGGAAAATACATATCATCAGGGGACTTCAGCGTAAGAGACTCTTACATATCAATAACAGAAGCAATAAAACACGCCGCAGGAGAACTGGAAACGAATTACAGTATAGAATGGATAGATTCAACTAACCCGGAAAAAGCAAAGAAAGAAGTTGAGAAAATGGACGCGGTTATAATACCAGGAGGATTCGGAACTTCAGGCATAGAAGGTAAGATAGAGACAATAAAAAAATGTAGAGAAGATAACATACCTTTCCTAGGACTCTGCCTGGGCCTTCAACTAGCAATAGTGGAGCACGCGAGAAACCAAGTAGGATTGAAAAAAGCACATTCAACAGAGATAAATGAAGAAACACCACATCCAGTCATAGATCTATTGGAAGAACAAAGAGAAATAGAGAAAAAAGGAAATACAATGAGACTCGGAGCCTACTCAGCAGTGCTTAAAGAAGGAACAAAAACACGAGAACTGTACGGAAAAGAAAAGATAAAAGAAAGACATAGACACAGATACGAAGTGAATCCGAAATACCATGAAAAACTAGAAAAAGAATCACTAGTTCTCTCAGGTAAATCTCCTGATGGGAAATTAGTGGAATTTATAGAAAGAAAAGACCATCCTTACTTCATAGCCACACAAGCCCATCCAGAGTTTAAATCAAGACCGGAAGAACCGCATCCACTGTTCAAAGGCCTTGTAGAACAAGGTAAAAAAAGACGTGAAGAGTAGATTCGAACGAAAGATAGTTTTATATATTCGGATTTCCTTGTTAATGTGAAACTCTGAGGGATTAAGGGTAAAACTCAGAACGGTGACGCCGAAATGCAGACGCTGCTAGACATGTTCAATGAGAGTGAAAACAAGCTCTCACAAGGTCAAAAAGGAATAAAAAACCTAAAATCTATTTATGAGACAAAGAAGGAACAACAGAAGAGTTCTGAATTCAGCTTCCACATGAAGACACTTCTAACCGCGATCAAATCCTTGAAAGCAAACAACGTGGACATACAAAGAGGTAAGGAATCAAGAAGACTGGAGAGGCTAGAATTCAGTCCAACTATTTCACCACCCAATGTAATGATCACGGATAAAAAAGCTAGGGCGTATTCAGCATGGTACATGCCAGAGATCTACGTTCCTTCAAGGAACTCGGCCAAAAAGATAACACCGGAATACGTAATAATGGAAGGAGAAAGAAAATCAATGTATAGAGAAAAAGAAGATCTGAAAAGATCTCTATACACCTATGAATTCCTATCCGATTCATTATTAAAAGAAAATTCAAAAGAGCTACTTGATAAAATGCACGACGTAAAGTTAGTGATGCACGTTAAAAACGAGTTCAATTCAAAGGATTTATCAAAGATAAAGGACTCTCACCACTACTTAAAACCGGATAACCTACTGGTTATTTCGGAGAAAAAACTTCCAGAAGACCTAAAAATGAATCTTCCTCCAAAAGCCAGGTGTAAAGATAAAGTTGATATAAATCTACGTAGGCTAGAAGAAGAGATTAGAAACCTGTTAGGCTGAATTAAGGTGAAAATTCTTCCACTCTTGTCTTAATCTGATCTAAAGGCAGAATGGTTTTTACTAGAGGCACTCCTTCTGCTTTAGCTATTTTCTTGCCTATCTTATCCACTTCATTCACGTTATGTAAAACTATCATAGATGGCTTGAGCTCTGTTACTCTTACAGCTACCAAAGGGCTCCTCCCCATGGAGACGTTCTGGAAAATCAGGGCTCTTTCGGTTGTGGATCCGTATATGTTTATGAATTGATCGCAAGGTAGTTCTACTATTGCTCTTAAAGAATCTATTAATGTGCATCCGTAGATCTTGGATTCTTCTAGTTTTTCTTCTCCCAGAACTACTTCTCCGTCTATCACTTCTTCTACGAATTGCTTGCAGTCCATTGAACCGGTTAAGCTAAGTATTTCGTACGGTTCTTCAGTTTCTTCGTCTTTGCTTAGTTTTTTTACGGTCCATCCGCCTTTTTCTTGATCTATTTCTATTATTGCTTCCACGAATCTCTGTATTATGTTGGTTCCTGGGCTTGATCTTCTGTTGGATTCGTAGTCGCTGATTGTGGAGGAAGTCACGCCGAGATGATCGGCTAGTTCTGTCTGTGTTACGTCAAAAATCTCTCTCCACTTTTTCAGGCTTGCGCCCGGATTCTCGGATAGGGTTATTTCACCGGCTATCTTGAGCGGGAGTTTTTCCATGTTTAGTAATATTTTTCTCCATCTTTAAATAATTAACGAATTTGGTTTGAGGGAATGTGGAACATTCTGGAATAGAGTGTTTCTAAATAGTTTTAGGAAGTCCGTATTGGTTAAGGAGCACTGTGGCTAGTTATTTTATGCTTGAAAAGAAGGGAGAAGAGGGAAAGGGAGGGGATGGTTGGAGAGGCTTGAAAGTCAGGCTCACCCAGCCCGAAGAATTTAGAATGTATCTAACCTCTCCATGGGAGAAGGGGGTACTAAGTATTTATTACTTTTTATTTAAAAGGGTTTTGGATGATTGAGGAAAAATTAAATATTTTGGATATTATTATGGATTTGATTAATATAGGAATTGAGAAGTATTTAAGTGTACAGTGATCTCAGGGTTATCACGTGAGAGCACCGTCTCTAGTTCTGAGTATTCGGGTTTTTTCGAGTTTTTTCGTGTTATTCCATTGGAAAGTCTATTACTACGTATTCTCCGACTGCTTTCACGTGTTGGAATGGGATTGTTAGTTTTCCTTCTTGGTTGGTGTATTCTTTTGCTCCTCTTGGCATTGATTCTGGTTTTACTATAATGCTGTCTACTCTTCCGTTGTTTTCGAAGTAGGCGTCTAGTACTCGGCCTATTTCTTGCCCATCGGTTGTTATTGCTCTTTTCTCACGTATTTTTCTTCCTAGTATTTGTTTCATTTTTATTCCCTCACTACTATTATGTCTTTTATTGATCTTACCTTTTCGAACGGTATTATGTTTTCTCTTATGAATTCTCTTGCTTCTTTTAGATCCTTGTTCGGTAGTGATGATATTTTTCCCTTTATTAGGTAGGTTATTTCTCCTTTTTCCGGGTTTATCACTACATCGGTTGCTTTTCCTATGTGTTCGCTTTCGGAGTATATTTTCTTTCCTCTAATTTCGCTTATTCTTTTCATGTTTTCACCGGTTTGTGGTTGTTCACTATTAGAATGATTTCTACCTATTTAAGTGGTTGGGTTGGGGAACCGTTGGTGGTTCCCTTGTGTGGGTTTTTTGGCTTGTTTTACGCTGCTTCTTGTTGTGGTGTCATTTCCTGTATTTTACCCTGTGCTTGTTCTTTCTTGCTTTCCAGTGCTTCTTTTTGTTCTTCTAAGTTTTCTTTCTTTTCCTCTAGTTCTTCTATTACTTCTTCTTTGTCTTTCTGGATCAATACATTTCCTGCTGCCTTGTATACATCTCCTTCTGAGTCTTGTACTTCCTCCAGTGCTTGTTTTACTTCTCTTAATTGTAGTCCTATGCTCCTTTCTTGGTTTTGCAGGGCTTGTAGTTGTCTTTGTAGGTTTTGAGCTCTTCTAGCTTGGTCTTCTTCTGGCATTTTTGTACCTCCTATGATAATGTTGGTCTTGAGTGTTTTAATCGGTTTTGACTTCTTGCACTACTTGCGGTCTTTTCTTTGTAAGGATTTTCTTTCCGCATTTTGGGCATTTGGCCTCTTGTAGTTCTTTGAGTTCTTTTCCGCAGTTAAAGCATTTCCATTCTGGCATTTTTATCAACTCTTTATTCGTTTTCGGTTTCCTGCTGCAGTTCTTCAGCTTTTTCTTGTGCTTTTTCTTCTCTTTTAACTATTCTTTTTGCTTCAAGCCCGTCCGGTGTTCTTGGTGTGTAGGCTCCTCCGGCTATTTTTGCTCTGCATTTAGTGCACTTCCATATTCCGTATTCTTTTCTTTTCAGGCTTCTTCTGTTGCACTGCGGACATACTTGTTTTTTTCTCTGTGTTTCTTCTATGTCTTTTATTTTCTTTTTTAGTGTGGAGCCGTATCTTGGCCCGTATCTGGATGCTGCTGATAGTTTTGTTCTGGTCATTTTCTTTCACCTTTCTATGTTTACGAGTTTTCTTCTATCTTTTTTCTTGTTTCGGGTGCTTTTTCCACTGCTTCTTCTATTAATTTGTTTATTTCTTCTCTTTTAAATGCTCCTGTTCCTCCTTTTTGTGAAGCACACACGTTGTCTTTTTTGTTCACGTAGATTGTTAGTCTTGCGTCCTGTGCTTTTTCTTCGTCTATCTGTGGGTCGAGCACTACTTCGTCTCCTAGTTTGGAGAAGGTTTTTGCTACTGGTGTGTCCTGAGTTGGTAGTGGTCCAGCGTGTTCTTCTCTGTTTAGTTTTTCTTCTTCTTTGTCGTATACTGGTAGCTTTGTGTTTTTTAACGCGTTGACTGCTGCTATTGCCGATGCGTCTATTAGGTTTCCGTCGTGGTCGAGTGGGAAGATGTCTATGAATACGTTGTATACTTTTTCTCCTGGTTCTATGCATAGTTCTTCCATGTCCACCATTTCGCTTTCTCTTATTCCTCTGTCTATTACTCTTGATAGTTCTACTGTTTTTTCTCGTGGTGGCCCGGTTTCGAATCCTGGTGAGGATACTGGTGATAGTTCTATGCTTGTCATTAGTGTTCCTTCTTCAGGTGAGTCTGGATAGGGTGTTCCTGTTCCTATTTTTACTCCTGCTACTACTCTTGTATCTCCTAGTTTAACCATTGCGCTTCCTTCGGCTCTGTCTATGTAATTTGGAGTTATTTCTATTTCTCTTTCTTCCTTTTTTTCTCTTCCATCGAGTCTTTTTCCTTTTTTTAGTTCTCTTAGGACTCTGTCTTTTTTCACGTCCCATATTAAGTCGTCTGTCATTTTATCGTTCCTCCTGTTCTCTTAGTTGAAGGATAAAATTCATTTTTTATCCTCCTCTGTGTTTTTTCCTGTGTTGTCTTCTTCTAGGTGTTTGTATTTGTCTTTCAGTGCGTTTTTCTGTTCTTCGTATACTTGCATGCATCCGTCCACTGCTAGGTCGAGTGCTTCTTTGTATTCTTCTGTGGTTAGGTCGCCGTCCATCTGCATTAGTGTTATTTCGTCGCTGTGTGGTATATACGCTATTGGTAGATCGGCTTGCCCCATTTGGTCTTCGTCCTGGTCGAGGTCTAATACTACTTTTCCCTCTATTTTTCCCGCTGCGCATGCTGTTACTAGGTCTTTCATCGGTATGCCTGCATCTGCTAGTGCTACTGATGCTGCTGATAGTGCTGCTACTCTTGTTCCTGCTGCTGCTTGCAGTATTGTGGTGTAGATATCTATTGTTGTTTCTGGGAAGTACTGTGTGAATACTACTTCTTCCAGTGCTTCTGCTGATACTTTGCTTATTTCTTTGTCTCTTCTGCTTGGTGCTGGGTGTGTTCTTTCGTCCACTGAGAATGGTGCTAGCTTGTATTTGTATTTTATTCTTGCTTTGTATGGGCTTCTTTCGTGTTGTGGGTAGCAGGTTCTTGGTCCGTGTACTGATGCTGCTACTTTGTTGCCTCCCCATTCTAGGTAGGCTGATCCATCGGCTCTTTTTGTGTAGCCTGCTTTTATTTTGATTGGTCTTATTTCGTCTGGTTTTCTTCCGTCCAGTCTTTTTCCTTTTTTCATTAGTTTTTTGGTTTTCTTGGCCATCTTATCGTACCTCTCTATTTTCTTGTAGGTTAAGGTTCATCTTATCGTACCTCTCTATTTTCTTGTA
>PWFL01000034.1 GCA_003553825.1 Candidatus Iainarchaeum sp. | reverse complement strand
GTTCTTTCACTTGTGTCCAGTAGTATTTGCCCGTTTCCTTGTGTCGTGGTGATTGTGAAGTTTAATAATCTTCCTGTTTCTTTGTTTGGTCCCATTCCTATTCCTGTCACTGTTTTTATTTTTCCTTCTAGTTTTTCAGCATCTGCTTCACTGAATATGTGTTCCGTGATTGTTTTTTCTTGAGTTGTGTATACTATGGTTTCTTGTTTTTCTGTTCTGAGTTCTTGGAATACCATTCCTCCGAAGAATAGCACTTCTGCCAGTATTATAATCACTACTATTTGTAATACTTTTTTTGATTTGGGTTTCATTTTCTTTCTCCTTGTGTTTTAATTGATTTGAATGGTTTTATGAGGTTTTTAGTGGTGAACGTGCCCAAGAGTTGCTGGAGCCTCATCGTAGTCAGCTACCCAGCATCCACCTCATCTCTGCGACCTCCTAGACACCCTGGATATATGTTAGGGCTGCTCCCGTCAGGGCCTGACCCGGTTCCATATACCCAGAGTCCTAGAAGACAGAGAGTCGGCAGTGAATACTGGACCGCTACGTCTCTTGACTCCAGCTTCTCTTGGAACTCGCCTCTCCGTATCGGGGTTTTGAGATTGCAGGAGACCCCTAGCCTCCCGGCTCCAGTTCACCGTGTTAATTTTTTCAGTCCGGTTACATAAAGTTTTTTCTGTTTTTTCCGGTTTTGATGGTTTTTTGGATTTTGGAAACTGGTTTTTCAAATGAGTGTAATTATTTTACGTGGGTTCTGCGGATGGTCTGGTTTTCTTTTTTCTTTCTGAATAGGTTTTTCCGTGTTTTTCGATGTGTTTTGAACTGTTTTGTTCGACTATTAAACATAAGTAATAAAAAGTAGTTTGACCCAAATTTAATATGAGGTGACGTCATAGTGGAATCAATGGTAGACCGAGCAGATGATGCTCATGAAGAAAAGACCGAACAAGAGGCCGAATTGATTGAAGGGCCGAGTATACAAGTGATTGGCGCTGGAGGAGCAGGAAACAATACAGTTAACCGTTTAGCGAGAATTGGTATTGAAGGAGCAGAAATGATCGCAATAAATACTGATAAACAGCATCTTGGTTTAGTACACGATTCTGTCAAGAAAATACTGGTTGGCCAGAGTGTTACTCAAGGACTAGGAGCTGGTGGAGAACCTAATGTGGGTGCAAAAGCAGCTGAAGTTTCCCGAGGCACTCTAGCTGATGCAATGGAAGGAGTCGATATGCTATTCATCACCGCCGGAATGGGTGGTGGAACAGGTACTGGAGCAGCTCCAATAGTAGCGGATGTTGCAAAGGAACAAGGAGCAATAGTAATAGCGATGGTTACCTATCCATTCAAACTAGAAAAAGCTAGACTAGATAAAGCGGACCAAGGAATAAAGAAACTCAGAGATGCAGCTGACACAGTAATTGTGATAGATAACAACAGATTAGTAGAACTGGTTCCTAACTTACCAATGGAACAAGCCTTCTCAGTAGCAGATGAAGTAATAGCAAGAGCAGTAAAAGGAATAACTGAAACAATAACAACACCTTCTCTAATCAACCTGGACTATGCTGACGTTAGAGCAATAATGCAAGAAGCAGGAGTGTCAGTTATCTCAGTTGGAGAAGCAAAAGGGCACAGCAGAACTGAAGAAGCGGTAGAAGATACTCTGAAGAACAGCCTACTCGATGTTGACTACGCGGGAGCACAGGGATGCTTGATACACATCACAGGCGGACCCGACATGACTCTTGGAGAAGCTAATGAGATAGGTGAAGAAGTAACTGAAGCAGTGGATCCAAGCGCAACAGTTATCTGGGGAGCTAGAGTAACACCTGAATATGAAGGTAAAGTCGAGGTAATCTCGATAATGACAGGTGTACAGTCTCCAAATATCCGAGGCCCAATGGGCGAAGGAATGGAGTCCTCAGAGAAACAGGTTGTTAAAGAAGGAGAACTAGGGATTGACTACCTGAAATAGAGGTAAACCAGTTCAATAGTTAAGTATTAAAGTACTTGAGGCCGGGTAAAACCGGTTTTCTCCACTTTTATTTTTCTTATTTTCTCTAGAAGAAGTAAGGTAATACATTTATTATTAGTAGTATTGATACTAGCCCTGTTAGTATCCAGGAAACTACTTTACCTGTTTTCTCGGGATTGAGTCCTGTTTTTTCCCCGTAGAATCCTGCTACGTCTTCCGTGATTCTTGCTCCGTCGAATATAGCGAAAGGTAAGTAGTTTATCACTCCTATTAGGAAGTTGAGTAGTACTATCCATGTGAATATTCCTATTGTGTAGTTTTTTACCCAGTAGCTAGGTCCGAGTATTCCTTTTTCTTCTTGATCCACTGTTATTCCCAGGCTTCCGTACTCGTCCAGTTGACCAGTTATCTCTCCTTTATCTGTTTGTAGTGTTACTTCTTCGGTTGGTGCTGCTTGGTGCAGTTCTTCTACGTTGTAGATTTTTGTTCCTGGTTCTAACCTTCCGTGGAAGGATGATCTTTCGTGCACTTCAGTTACTTCCCAGTGTTCTATGTTATCCATTGCTTGTTGCTGCATTGATGGTGCTACGAATAGTTGTAGTGGTAATAGGAATACTGCTCCTATTGCGAATGCTGTGATGAAGTTCGTCATTGATCCTACCGCGTATACTCTGGTTCTTTCCCTTCTTGGTTTTTCCTCTATCTCTTCTTCGTCCGGTTCCGCGAATGCTCCCAATGGGATTATTCCCAGTGTTAGCAGCCCCACGGATTTTACTGTTATGCCTTCCACTCTTGCCACTATTCCGTGTCCCCATTCGTGCACTATTACCAGTATCACTAATCCTATTATAGCGTACAGTGGCACGTACAGTGCTATTCCTGGCACTTCCACTCCTGGTATTATGGGTGCTACTCCTGGCATTGCTGATTGCCCAGCCATTAAATTGGTTATTATGTTGTAGGATTGTTGTAGTAGTGCTAGGAATGCGAATCCGCCTATTCCTGTTGTTAGTGTAACTATGCCGGCTATTGTTCTGTTCATGACTGCTGTGGGGTATATTACTAGCCCTATTGTGGTTACCGTGAATATAGCGTAGTAGATTAATATCTTCTTTGTTTCTCTTTTTTTATCGTATATCAGAAAGATGGTGGATACTAAACCGAATGAAAACACTATTCCTAGGTCCGCTATTGCTCTCCAGAGTTTCTTCCTCTTTGCGAGTTTTTCTATTATTCCCAGTGTTTTCTTGGTTTTCCACAGGCATATTGGGCCGTGTACTTCTACTTTTGATTTCTTTTTAAGTATTAGTGCTGGCACGGTTGCTAGTATGAGGATAGCTATTAGGATCAGCATTGTTGTTGAGATCATTGGAATCGTTCTTTGTTATTCTTTTAGTTCTATTACATCGCCTATTGTTTTTTTCTTTTTCTTTTTCTTGTTTTTGCTTTTGTATTTTGGCGTTGTTGGTTTTTCGTATAGTTTTAGGTTGAGTTTTTTCTCCAGTTTCTTTGCTGTTCTTTTTGGTGGTTTTATTTTTTGTTTTTCTATCTTGTTGATCGTGGATTCTTTTTCATTTATCTGGTTCGATAATTCTTCTTGGGTGAGTTCTTTTTTTTCTCTTTTTCTCTTTATCTTTTCCCCGTAGTCTGGTATTAGTGTCTTTCCTGTGGTTTTCTTACTTTTTCTGGTTTTTTCACTGGTTTTTTTCTTGGTTTTCTTTGTTTTTCTTGATTTATTTTCTTTTTTGATTGATTTTCCATGGTCTTTGCAGTTTTTACATGTTTTTAGTTTGGAGTTTCCTATTTTTGTTATCCATCTTTGTTTTGTTTTTTCTCCGCATACTTCGCAGGTTTTCATTTAGGATTCTCCTTTTTCCTTATCTATTTTTATTTCTAGTATGTTGTTTTTGTAGTTTTTTTCCTTTATCTTTTTTATTTTTCCTGTTAACGGTATTTCTTTGTATTTTCCTGGTGTTCTTACCTTGAGTTTATTGTTTTTGAGCTCTGTTTCGATTTCTTCTTCTTTTGGTGATTCTCCTAGTTCTAGTATAACGTTTACTTCGTTGGCTTTATTTATTATATCGAGCATTCCTTCTCTTTGTTGTCTTTGTTCTTGTAATGGACTTTGTCTTGGCCTCTGGTTTGGTTCTTGTGGTTCTTCATTGGTTTCTTCTAGTGTGAAGTTTATTTTGATGTTTTTTGGGTTTTCTCCTTGTGTGTTTTTTCCTTTGAACGGGTTCTGTCTTCTTGTATTCATCATTTCGTCTATTTTTCTCTGCATCTCTTCGAAGATTTCTTGTACTGGGTCTCTTCTTCCTGGTCGGTCTTCATCGTTTTTTGAGTTCATTTTTGGTTCACCTTTCTCCGGTGTTTATGGTTTTTGTGCGCAGGTTATTTAATGCCTCTGGGTTTTTTAGTTGTTTTGATTCTTTTCTGCAGATTGTTTTTATTTGTTTTTCTATGGTTCTAGTTGTTTTGATAGTCTTTTGAGTGATTTTTGTTCTTCTTTTTTACCTATTTCTGATTTTTCAACTGTTTGTTTTAGTGTTTGTATTGTTTTTTCGTATCTTTCTTTGTTTACTGGGTAGGGGTGTCCGTCTTTTCCTCCGTGTGCGAAGGAGTAGGTTGCTGGGTCTTCGAAGCTTGGTTTTTGGTTGTATATTAAGTCGGATATTAGTGCTAGTGCTCTTAGTGTTTTCTTCCCTACTCCGGTTGTTTCAACGAGTTCTTTGTAGTTCTTTGGTTGTATTTCTTCGGCTTTTTTGAGCGCTTTTTTCACTTGTGGTGTTATTTCTACTTGGTGTTTGGCCGGTAACTTTTTTTCTTTGGCCTGTTTGATTTCTATTAGGTTGGGTGGTTGTTTTTTGGTTAGTGTTCTTTGTCCCGGTTTTCTGAAGTATTTTTCCAGGTTTTCTCCGTCTTTTACTAGATCCAGGCTTGTTTTTCTTGTTTCTTCGCTTTTTTCCGAGGTAAGGTCCAGTGTTTCACCGGTTTTCTGTGTTGTTATTCCTGTGTGTGGTTCCTGTATTAGGTTTTTGGGTGAGTGCCAGTGGTATCTGCGTGCGTATCCGTCTTGTTTCATTCCTTGCTGTATCACTGTCCATTCTCCTTTTTCCGTGAATATGAATACGTGGTGGTAGAGGTTGTGTTGGTCCTGTAGGCAGTTTGAATCTATTTTTGCGCTCAGCTTGCTGTTTGTCTCTAGTTGTTCGGCTTTACTCGGTTTTACTCCTAGTTCCTTTGATTTTTCCTGTATCTGTTCGGGTGTTTTTCGCGATGTTTTTCCTTTTCCACCGCATATCGCTATTCCATTTTCTTGTTTGTTTATTGCTTCTCTCAGTGCTGCTGTTGTTACGGTGGTTACTCCTGAGCTGTGCCAGTCGTATCCTAGTACGCAGGATAGGGATTGGAACCAGTTCGGATCGCTTAGTTTTTTCAGCAGTTCTTCTTGTCCTCTTTCTTCTATTATTGTTTTGGTTATTGGCTCTGCTAGTTCCGTCATTTTGCTGTATAGCCATCTTGGGCATTTTCCTCCGTGTAAGGGCAGATCCATTGTCTTTTTCCGCATCTTCCCTCTCCAGTTAACTATAGGGGCTCTAGGAATAAATGCTTCAGTCCAATTTTGGGAATTGTAGAGGTAGTTTTGGTTTATGAGTAGTAGTCCTGTATTCTTTTTTTGAGCATTATGAGGTCGCCTGTTCTTTCTATTTCTTCTCTGTATTCTTCTTTGTTTGGTTTTAGCTCTATTTTGAGTTTTTTGCTTTTTCTGTTTTCTCTGTCCGTTTTGTTTGTTGTTTTTCCTGTTGGGAATTTGAATTTGAGTTCTGTTGATCCTTTTGTCTTCTTTATCTCTGTGATGTGGTATAGGTATTTTTTGTTTTCGGATTCTACTGCTAGACTGGTTCCTTCTCTTGCTTTCTCGGCTTCTGGGATTAGTTCTTCTGTTATGTCTTCTGCGAATTCCTCCAAGGATATTGGTTCTTGATCCGTGTATTTTTTCTTGTATCCTTTGTTGAGTAGTTTTACGAGCATTTCTGAATTTTCATCTAGTCCGTTTATTATTTCGTAGTTCTCGGTTTTCAGGTTCTGTTCTTCTAGCAGTTCTTCTATTGTTTTTTTCTTGGTTTTCTTTCTGAAAAGGCTTTTATAGTTCGCTTTTAGTGGATAAAAGTATTCTATTGGTAGTTTCATTAGTAGTTTACCGTTTTTTTCAAGGTTTTCAGTGGTCTTCGGTAGCTTTTCCACGGGTTTTTCTCTTTCATCGATTATTATTGGGTAGTTTTTGTCTTCTTTTTCCAGTTTCCCGATTCTGTAGGTTGTGTTTGGTATTCCTTCTTTTTTTGATTGTTCTCCTCTTGTTCCTTGGTTTATTGCTTGTTCTTCATCTTTTATGGATGAGTTGTGTGGTATTATTGCTCTTGTTTCTATCTTTTTTCCTTTTTCTCTTTGTTTTCCCGCTGTGTATAGTGCTCTGGATAGTGATTTTTCTCCTAGGAATAGTGCTTTTTCTTTTTTATCCAGATCTTTCTCTATTTGTTCGTATACGTCTTTGTCTTCCATGTTATCTTTTTTTGTTTTTTAGGTTTTTTGATGGGTTTGTTTTTGGGCTTGGTGTGTTTATTTTTTTGGTTTTTCTTTCAATCTTTCAGTAATGTTTTTAAAGCTTGGGTTATTTAGTTTTAGTGGTGAATTAAAATGTCGATTGAAATATCTGAGATATATGGAAAGGATATCTACGACACCAAAGGTGAATATATTGGTGAAGCTAATGACCTTATCCTCGATACTGAGGAAGGTAAGGCAGTAAGGATCACTACTGAAGAACTTAACAGGCTTTCATCCAAGCAGGAGCTTTCGAATACTCTTAAGGATAACAGTGTTCTTTACGATAGGGTTGAATCTGTTTCCGATATAATCCTGGTTGGTAGATAATCTGTAGTGTCTTAGACATAGAGCCTTGTTTTTTTATTCGGTTAGTTCTTGCTCTTTTGTGTTTTAATCTGTTCTCTTTTATTCTAGATTATTCCTTTTTCTCTTAGATTTACTATTTTTTCTTCGTTTGTTATTCTTCCTTCTTCTATTTCTTTTTTCAATACTTTCTCCGCTACTTGTGGGTTTATCTCGAATTTTCCTTTCTGCGAGGATTCTATCTCGATCTTGCTTATTATTTCTTCTCCTAATTGTCCCAGTTCTTTCAGTTCTTTTTTTATCTGTTCTACTTTTTCATGGTTTCTTTTTGCTGATTCTAGCCCTACTCCTCTTTCTTTCACTCGTTCCAGTATCTTCTTAGCTTGTTCTTTTTCCTTTTCTTTTAGCAGTTGCTCTACTTTTTCAGGATTTACTTTTCCCTCTAGTTTTTTTCTTTTGATCAGTCCGAGTACTTTTCCTTTTTCTTTTAGTTTCTCCGTTGTTTTTTTCGCTTCTTTTTTAGCTCTTTCCATCTCTTCCATTGTTACTGGTGTTTTTTCCTTTCTCTTTTTGAGTTTTTTACCCTTCCGTTTCTCCGCCATTGTGTATATTATCCTCTCTATTCATTTAAAAAATTATCTTAAAAATAAAATAGAAGATGAAGAGGTTTGGAATTTAGTTGATTGGTATGTTCGTTCCTTTTTGTTCCGGATGTTTCTTTGGTAGATCTATTTCCAGTATTCCGTTGTTGTAGTTCGCTTCCGCTTTCTGCGGGTTTACTTCTGCTGGTAGGTCTATGTGTCTTCTGTACGATTTGCTGCTTCTCTCTCTGTAGTAGTATCCTTGGTCCTGTTTTGTTCCTCCTTTTTTGCTTTCTGCTTTTATTTCCAGTGTGT
>PWFL01000014.1 GCA_003553825.1 Candidatus Iainarchaeum sp. | reverse complement strand
GAAGCCCTGGAATAAAAACGGTTTTTTCCAAAGAAAACTGAAAAGAAACCTAAATTAAAAAGTCTAAACAACCCACCTCAGAATTATAACTACCGGGCACCAAAAAACCAATATGGATAAAAAATCACTCAGGTTCTGTGCAAAGTACCCGTTCACGGAAAAAGCCAAACAAGTGCTAAAGGACTTCAACCTAGAAGAAGTAGAGCAAGAGTTCCTTGAAGAAACCGAAAGAAGAGTAACAGCAGCATTAACCAACAGCGACGATCCTAAAAAACACTACAGAATGATAGAGAACGCTTGGGAAGATACACTGATAAAAGAAATAGTGACCTACCCCTTAACCAAAATAACAGCAGCACAAGCTCAAGATCACTACATCAAGCAAAAAACAGCGGCAAACGAAGCCAAAAAGATCAGACACCACCTAGAACAGGAAGAAACCGAGCAAATAGAAGAAATAGCACAAGAAACACTTGACATAGAAAAAACGGATCAATCCCAAAAACCCTACAAACTACCAATGCACAAATACCTGCAAAAACAACCACAGGGAAAAGAAAACAAATTGATAAACCAACCCCTAGAAAACGGTTACATATACCTGGACAAGAACCAACTAGGAGAAATAATCTCAAGCCACGTATACAACGAAATCAAAAACCAAGAACCGCTTCAAAACCCACCGGAGAACATAAAAGACATAGCTGAAGAACTCAAGAAAAAAAGAACAACCAGATACAGCACCAGCCCACAACAATACGGAGAAACCGAGATAGACGCATTCCCACCATGCATGAAAAAAATATACGACGACCTGTCATCCGGAAAGGACGTGGGACACCAACCAAGATTCGTACTAGCGACATTCATGGTCAACATAGGAATGGACATAGAAGAAATGCTCAAACCATTCCAAGGACAACCCGAATACGACGAAGAAAAAACAAGGTACCACCTCCAACACGCAGCAGGAGACAAAGGAGGAGGAACCAAGTACAAATGCCCATCCTGCAGCAAGATCAAGACCTACGGCCTATGCATATCCGACTGCAACGTAAAACACCCGTTAGGATACTACAAAAAACAAAAAAAGAGTACAAAAAAGGGAAAAAATGAATAAAAACCCGCTGAAGAAAATCAGGGAAAAAATAGGACAGTACTACCAAGAAAACAAGGTGGAAGCACCACCCAAAATAGAAGAAAGAGAATTCGGAGTTGGAAACCAGGAAAAAATAAACTACAGACACCTTGGACTAGAATCAGAAGAAGAACTAAACAAGTACCTGGTAACCGAAAAACCCAGATTCATATCCTACTCAGCAGCCTACTACGAGTACCCTGAAAAAAGACCAATGAAAAGAAAACAATACAAAAAAGGAGACCTAGCATTCGACCTGGACCACGAATGCCCACACAACACCCTAACGTGCTACCAATGCCTGGAAAAAGTAAAACAAGAAACACAGAAACTAATAGATAATTTCCTGATAAACGACTTCGGATACGACCCTGAACAAATAGAGATAAACTTCAGCGGAAACAAAGGCTACCACGTGAAGATAAGAGACCCAAGAGCACAGAGCCTAACCGAACAAGGAAGAAAAGAAATCGTTGACTACATAATGGCAAACGATCTAATAACCCCAGAATTCGAAAAAAACGGTCCAAAGCCAACAGAAAAAGGATGGAGAGGAAAGATAGCCAGAGAGATACTCAAATTCGTTAAACAAAGTGACAGAGAAAAAATGAAGGAACTGGGAATAAATTCAGGGAAGATAAAACATTTAATAGATAGGAGAGAACAAATAATACAGGGCATAAAAAAAGGAAACTACGACACACTACCCGGACCCGAAACACTCTGGGAAAGAGTACTTGAAAAAAGAAAAATACAGCTAAAAACACCGATAGACCATCCAGTAACACTCGACACCTCCAGACTAATGAGACTGCCAGATACAATACACGGAGGATCAAGCCTACTAGCAAAAGAAATCAGCAGAGAAGAACTAGAAGACTTCAACCCATTCAACCACGCAGTAGTGTTCGGAGAAGAACCAACAAATATCAAAATCACTAAAGAAACTCCTAAAATACATCTCAACAACGAAACACACGGACCATACGAATCAGGACAAGAAATAGAGACAAAAGAATACGTGGCCGTGTTCCTAGCATCAAAACAACACGCAAAGCCAGAATGGTGAAGTAAAAAAAAGGTGAACACATGGACTACAAAGAACTCAGAAAGTACCAAAGAAAGGAAAAAAACACCGCTAACCTAGTAGAGATAAGAAAAGGATTCTACGAAGAACTAAAAGAACTGGTGAAACAAAAAAAGGAAAAATACCAGGAAGAAATGGATCCAAAGATCAAAAAAGAACTAGACAACATAAGAAAAATAGCTAAGGATCTCTACAAAAAAAGAGAAAGAAAAATACTATCAAGAGCAATCAAAGAAAACCCAGATGACATAAGAGAATACAACCTAACCAACAAAGAAAAAGAAATCTACAAAGAACTAAGAAACGCAGTACAAAACGGCAGAGATCAATTAAAACAAGTACTACATCTAAAAAAACCCAATACAACTGAAGAAACAGAAAAAGAGAGGAAAGAAAAACAAGAAAAAACAGAAGAACAAAACGAGACAGTAAAAATAAAGGAGGAATCGGAATCCGAAGGGGAAAAAGAACGAGCTCAAGACGAAGACTTAAATAAAGTAATGGTAAAAATACTAAAAGAAGTGCCAGAATTTGTTTATGACAATCTCAAAAAACTCGGACCGTACAAACCCGATACCGAGATAAAACTACCCGAACAACAAGCCGAAATACTATCGGAAAAAGGACTAGCAAAGAAAATAGAAAGCAAAAAAACACAAGGTGATCAAGATGAAGATACCTGAAAAAATCAAAACATACTGCCCGAAGTGCAGAGAACACCAAGAACACAGAGCACAGCAAGTGCACAAAGGAGGAAGAGACGACAGAGGAATGGCAAAAGGAAACAGAAAACACAGAAGAAGAACAAGCGGATACACATCAAGAATAGGAGAAAAAACCGATCCAGTGAAACAGAGCAAAAAACGAAAAGTACTGCTAGAATGCAGTGAATGCGGAAACAAAATAGAGAAAAACTACCCAAGATCACGGAAAAAAATAGAAATAGAAAGATAAAAGAGGTGTAAACATGCCAAAGTACTTCCCAGGACCAAGATCAAAGTTCCTAAAAGTAGAATGCAGCAAATGCAATGAACAACAAATAATATTCAACTCCGCGGCAAGCGAAGTAGAATGCAACAACTGCGGAGAAACACTAGCAGAATCAAGAGGCGGAAAAGCAAGAATAAAAGCAGAGATAAAGAAAGAACTGGGCTAAACCAATTCAACTCAAACCCGAACTGATTCTAGGTGATCAAATGGAAAAACAAGGATGGCCAGAAGAAGGCGAACTAGTAATAGTTAAAATAAAAAGAATAATGGACTACGGCGCAGTAGCCGATCTAATCGAGTACAAAAACAGAGACGGGTTCATCCACATAAGCAACGTGACCAAGAGCTGGGTAAAGAACATAAGAAGCCACGTATCAACAGGAGAAACCAGAGTAGCGGAAGTAACAAAAGTAGAGGAAGATAAAAACACCATAAACCTATCACTCAAAACAGTTAACGAAACACAGATGAAGAGAAAAATGGATCAATGGAAACGAGAAAAAAGAACGAACAGAACCATAGAACAGCTCGCGGAAAAACTTGAAAAAGATCCTGAAAAAGCAAAGAAAGAAATAATACCAAAACTAACCGAGAAATACGAAGACCCATACGAAGCATTCGAAGAAATATCGGCAGAAGGAGAAAAAGCACTCAAAGACATCGACATATCAAAAGAATGGAAAGAAGAAATAATAAACTACTCAAAGGAAAACATCAAGCCACCCGAAGTCACCATAGAAGGAAGCTTTAACATAGAAACACTACAAGGAAACGGAATAGAACTGATTAAAAAAGCACTAAAACCAATAACAAAGGAAAACGTGAAAGTAGAATACGTCTCAGCACCCGAATACAAACTCAAGATAACGGCAAGAGACTACGAAGAAGCAGAAGAAGAACTAAAAGAAGCAAAGGAAAAAGTGAAAAAGGGACTGAACGAAAAAGCCAAGATGAAGTTTGAACGAAAACAAAAATAAAAAAAAGGATAAACATGAAGATCAAGATAGATAGAAAAACAAAGATAGATCCAGAATCACCAATACTCATCGAAGGACTACCAGGAATAGGAATGGTTGGAAAAATAAGCGTTGACCACCTGATAAACCAGTTCGAGCCGGAGAAATACGCTGAAATAAGCTCTAATCTATTCTCACCACAAGTAATAATAAACAAAGACGCGGAGATAGAACCCAGAAAAAACCACATATACTACCACGAAACCGAGAAAGGAAAAAACGATTTACTCCTGCTAAAAGGAAGGGACCAAGGAACAACACCCGAAGCACAGCACCTGCTATCACAAAAAGTAGCGGAAGAAGCAGAAAAACTAGGAACAAGCTTCATATACACTCTAGGAGGACTGGGCACAAAACAACTGCAAAAAGACCCGACAATATACGGAGCAGTGACCGATAAAAAACTAAAGGAAAGATTCGAAGAACACGGAGTAAAATTCGACAGGCAAGGCCCAATAGTAGGAGCCGCGGGACTACTACTAGAATACGGTAGAGCAAAAGGAATCGATGGAATATGCCTAATGGGACAAACCCATGGAAAATTCATAGATCCAAACGCCGCGAAGAACCTACTAAAAGTACTCGAAGGAGAAATAGATTTAGAGGTTGACTACACCGACCTGGATCAAAAAAGAGAAGAAATGGAAAAAGCAGTTAACAAGATGATGAGCCAACAATCACAACAAACACCGGAACAACCAACCGACCAACCCGAAACACCCACAGAATACATACACTGAAAAACCTAAAAAAGAGAAGCATGGAGATAATAGCCGACCTGCACCTACACTCCAAATACGCGAGAGCAACCAGTCCAAAATCAAACATACCAGGACTATTCAAAGGAGCGAAGAAAAAAGGAATAAACCTACTGGGAACAGGAGACTACACCCATCCAGAGTACCTAGAACACCTAGAACAAAACCTTGAAAAAGACCCTGAAACCGATTTCTACAGATACAAAGAAGGAAAGAAAGATATCTACTTCGTTCCGAGCACGGAAATAAGCAACGAATACAGAGAAGACGGAGAACTCAAAAAAATACACCAAGTGATAATCACACCCAGCCTGGAGATAGTTGAACAAATAAACGATGAACTGAGCAACCACACAGATCTATCAATAGACGGAAGACCAAGCTTTAACCTAACCGCTCCGGAAACAGTGGAGAAAATAATGGAGATCTCTAAAAAGAACTTCATCATACCAGCACACGTCTGGACACCACACTACTCATTATTCGGATCCAACTCGGGCTTTGATTCAGTGGAAGAATGCTACAAAGATCAGGAGAAACATATACATGCATTAGAAACAGGTCTAAGCTCCGATCCTCAGATGAACTGGAGGCTATCCAGCCTGGACGAATATACACTAATCTCCAACAGCGATTCACACTCTCCCTACCCCTATAGAATGGGTAGAGAAGCCAATGTATTTCAATTAGAAGAAGTATCGTACAATAACCTGATAAAAGTCATTAAGGAAGAGGATAGAGATCAGTTCGAGAGAACAATCGAGTTCTACCCCGAGGAAGGAAAGTACCACTGGGACGGACACAGAAAATGCAACATATCCATGAATCCAAGAAAAGCAATGGAGAAGTACAACAACATCTGCCCATCATGCGGAAAACAGATGACACTCGGAGTGATGCACAGAGTCGAAGAACTAGCGGACAGGGAACCGGGATATAAACCAGATGGAAAAACACCATTCACTTCACTCATTCCATTACAGAAGATAATTTCACTAGCAATGGACATGGGCATGAAGACCAAGACAGTTGAGAAAAAACACCGCAAACTAATAGATAGATTCAAAGACGAATTAAACGTATTACTGAACACCGAGACGGATAAAATAGAACAAGAAACCAATAGAAAAATAGCCAGCTACATAGAAAAAACACGGAAAGGAAAAGTCGAATGGAAACCGGGATACGACGGTGTTTACGGTGAACCGGTTTTTGATGAAGAGAAGATGAAGAAAGGTAAAAAACCTGAACAGAGCGTTCTAGGAGAATTCTGAAGAATCTAGAAAATTCAACTATATCTGATCTAGAAGAGTTCTCAAGTCCTTTACTAATTGTTCTTCTCTGCTAGCCTTGTATCTCAATGCAGCTGGATGGAACATCGGTATGTATACTCTTCCATTATTCTCTATCTTCTGTCCTCTTACTTTTGTTATTGATTCCTTTCCAAGAAATCTTTTCGTGGGCACTCTACCGAGCAGTCCAATTACTTTGGGATCGATTATTTCAACTATTCTCTCTGTATACGGGTGACAAGCCCTTAATTCATCCCTGTATGGGTCCCTGTTATCAGGGGGCCTACATTTCACTGTATTTGAAATGAATATCTTTTCCCTGTTTATCCCTGCTTTTTCCAGGCACTCGTCCAGTTTTTTTCCAGCTGATCCAACGAATGGCCTGCCCTGTTCGTCCTCGTTTTCACCCGGTCCTTCTCCTATGAGCATTATCGCGGCGTTTTCAGGCCCTTCTCCCGGTACCGGGTTTGTTCTGTTTTCATGTAGCCTGCATTTCTCGCAGTTAGCTATCATATCCACTACTTCTTGAAGATCTTTATCTTTCAGTTTATCTTCAAGAGTTTCTTTTTCTTCTTCGGGTTCTTCTCCATCGAAGTCGGTTAGCTTCATATTAATCTTTTTTCACTAGTTTTTCAAGCTCTTTTTCCAAGTCTTTTTTATCCACTGTTTTTTCTTCTCCTTTCTCCATGTCCTTGATGGTTACTTCGTTTTTCTCTATCTCTTCTGGCCCTATTATCAGTGCGTAGGGTATGTTCTTTGAGTCCATGTAGCTGAGCTGTTTTGCTATTGATCTGTCCATCACATCGGTTTCGGCTCTGTATCCTTTTTCCCTTAGCTCCTGTGTTAGTTTGACCGTGTTTTCCCTTGCTTCGTCCTTCACCGGGCAGATGTAGATGTCCGCTGACCTGTATTCTTCTTCATTATCATCTGTTATTTCCAGTAATCTATCTATTCCGAGTCCGAACCCGGTTGCTGGTGTTTCTCTATCTCCGTATATTCCTATGAGTGAGTTGTATCTTCCTCCGGAGCATACTGAGCCTTTTTCTTCTTTTCCTTTTATGAATGTTTCGAACACGAATCCCGTGTAGTAGTCGAGTCCTCTGGTTATTGATAGATCTATCTTTATGTTTTCTCTGTTTATTCCTAGCTGTTCAGCTGTTTTTATTATCTTGTCAAGGTTTTCCCTTGATTTTTCAGGAACCTTTTCTTCCTCTATGTATTTCATCATTTCTCTGAATTTCTCCACATCCACTTTCTTTTCCCTTAGTTCTTTTTCCACTTCTTGTTTTGTTTTTTTATCCAGTTTATCAACTGCTCTGAATAGTTCGAGTTTTTCTTCTTTGTTCTCCGCTCCCGCTTTTTTTGCTAGTGCTTCGGATATTTCTCTTGAATTGACTTTCATGATGTATTCTTCGTTGGTGGTTTTTTCCAGTAGTTCGTTAGCTATTTTAAGTATCTCTGCATCGGCTTCCGGTTGATCCGAGCCTATTAACTCGCATCCTGCTTGCCAGAACTCTCTCATTCTACCTGCTTGTGGCTGGTCGTACCTCCACATCCTGGTTATGTAGTAGTACTTGATTGGCTTTGGCTTGGATGGGTCCGAGGCAACTATCCTGGCTATGGGTACGGTTGGATCGAATCTCAGCCCTAGTTTTCTCCCACCTTTGTCTTCGAACGCGTATATTTCTTCTTCTATCTCCGGTCCTGATTTTTCTGATAGTAGATCGAAGTACTCGAATGCGGGTGTTTCAACTTCTCCGTATCCGTAGGATTCGAACACGTTTCTCATTTCTTTGAACAGTTTCTGTCTTTTTCTTGTCTGTTCCGGTAGTAGGTCTCTTGTTCCTTTTGGTGGCTGTAGCTTCATGTTTC